>CAYNOM010000463.1:1320-3264 GCA_964398415.1 uncultured Polyangiales bacterium
TCGGGCTCCGCGTGCCGCCGCTCGACGTCCACCGACACCGTTGCTCCGAGCTCGAGCTCGAGCGTGGCGCTTTCGGTTTTGGTCAGGCCATGCCACCCGACGCGCAGTGCGGTGTCGTCGCGTTGTTGGGCGCGATAACGTTCGTGCATCGCGGCCAACGCGGCCTGGGCCTGCGATAGGCCCGACACCTCGAGCAGCAAACGCAGCAACTCGAGGTTGAACGCGGTGTCGAGCGGGTCGAGCGCCACCCGCTTGCGCGCCCATGGCAGCGCGTCGCGGGGGGCGTCGGCGAGCCGCGCCAACAGCAGATCGAGCACGCGCTGGTGGAGCTTGCGCATCGCCTCGCGTTCGGACTCGAGCCACAGCTCCAGCTCGGCACAGCCGAGGCCGTGCAACCCCAACAGGTAACCACTCTGCAGCTCGTGTTCAAAGCGCTCCAAATCGGCGACGGTCGACGCGTCGTCGTGCTTCTCTAGCGCGCTGCGCATGACCATCACATCGACGTGGCAGCGCTCCCGATCGAGCTCGACGCTATCTCGCGCCACGACCAAAGCCTCGCCCTCGGCGGTGCTCAGCAGGGGCTTGAGCTTGGACAGGCTCCAGCGCAACGCGGCGCGCGGATCAGCGGGGGCTTCCCAGAATAGCCGGCATAGGGTCTCGCGCCGCTGTCGGCGGGGCTCGAGCGCGAGATAGGCCAACAAGGCTCGAGTCTTGCGAGATGCCGGCAGGGGCCTGACCTCGCCAAACGAGCGGATCGTCGGCTCGCCCAGCACGTGAATCATCAAGGGACTTTGCGAAGTCGTCACCACCGGGTCTCTCATCGATCGCTTGGGGTCCACAACTACAACGCTGGCTACCACGCCTCTTCCACGCCTGCGCGGGTAGGTTGTTTCTCATGGCACCCAAGCTGACCAGGCGTGCCGCGACTGTCGTCAACGATCCAGCCTGGAGAAACCACGATCATGAAAAAGCTACTCTACAGTCTCTACGCAGTCGGCGCCTACACCGTCGGCATGGCCTCACTGGTCTATCTGGGTGGCTTCGTCATCGGGGCACCGCTTGCGAAAACCATCGACGCGGGCACCTCGGCTCCGCTGCCCTCGATGCTCGCGACCAATCTCGCGTTGCTGCTGCTCTTTCTCGTGCCTCATTCGGTGATGGCCAGGCCGCGATTCAAGGCCTGGTGGGCTCGCATCATGCCGCGTGAGCTCGAGCGCACCACCTACATCTTGTACGCGGGTCTCAGCACCCTCGCGCTGATCTGGGCCTGGCAGCCGATGCCCGGGATGCTGTGGCACTTCGAAAGCACTCTCGCTCGTCTCCTGCTCTATGCGGCTTACGCTGCCGGATGGGGCATCATCGTGGTCGCAACGTTCAATATCGACCACTTCGCCTTCTTCGGCCTGCGCCAGGTGTGGGACGCGATCCGCGACCGGCAACCTCAGGTGGCGTCGCTCACGGCGCGGTACCTCTATGGCATCGTGCGGCATCCCATCAGCCTGGGCTGGTTGATCGTCTTCTGGTCGACTCCGCACATGACGGTGGGACACCTCGTCTTTGCCGCCGTCATGTCGCTGTACATCGCTGTCGCCACTCCGCTCGAGGAGGCCGACTTGACCGCCGAGTTGGGCGATGACTACGTCCGGTACCGAGGACGAGTGCGCGCATTTCTACCCCTGCGGCGTGCAGCGCGAGCTGAGAGGTCCAAGGAATCGGCGCCCGTGCGCACGTGATGCGCCCCTGGCAGTACGTCTCGCCCATCTGACGCCGAAGTTACGGAGGAAGCGTATGTGTCCATCAGTTGAACAAGACACGCCACCCACACGACTGACCGACAGGCGCGACGCCCCGATCGCGATGACGCCCGACGCTTTTCGTCGCGCGGGGCATCAGCTCGTGGACACCATCGCCGCGTTCTTGTCGCGGATGCCCGAGGGCCCGGTG
>CAYNOM010000463.1:3274-5643 GCA_964398415.1 uncultured Polyangiales bacterium
AACCCGTTGTACCAGTGGTTCTGCGCGGTGGATGCGGTGGACGCGGTCCGGGTGGCGGTGGCCGAGGGCCCGGTGGCCCCGGACGACTCGCCCGAATGTCTGCGTGCGCTACTTGGAGGCAGCGACGACCCATTGCCCCAGCAAGGTACGGACGTCTCCACGCTGCTCGACTCTGCGACCTCGCTTCTCTTCGAGCACTCGCTCTTCAACGGACACCCACGCTTCTTCGGCTACGTCACCGCTTCCCCAGCGCCCATCGGCATGTTGGGCGATCTGCTGGCCGCCGCGGTGAACGCCAACACGGGCGCGTGGCGGCTCTCACCGATGGCGACCGAGATCGAGGCGCAGACGATCCGCTGGCTTTCGGACCTCGTGGGGTTTCCACGCGATGGCGGAGGGCTGCTCGTCAGCGGCGGTAACATGGCCAATATCGTGGCGCTGCTCGCTGCGAGACGTGCGGCGGCGGATTGGGACGTGCAAAAGGCCGGGATGCAGTACGCAGATGCGCCGCGACTGCGGGTGTACGCCTCGAGGGAAACTCACACCTGGCTGCAGAAGGCCGCGGATTTGTCCGGTCTTGGCGCCGACGCAATACACTGGATTCAGAGCGACGATCAGCAGCGCATGGACCCCGACGCACTGCGGCGCGCTCTGGAAAGCGACCGCAGACGTGGTGAAGTGCCGATGATGGTCATCGCCACGGCAGGGACCGTCAGCACCGGGGTCGTGGACCCTCTGCCCGTCATCGCAGAGATCTGTGAGCAGTCTGAGGTTTGGTTCCACGTGGACGGTTGCTACGGGGGATTTGCCGTGTGTGCGCCCGGCACGCCGGACGACTTGACGGGTTTGCGCCGAGCAGATTCGGTGGCTCTCGACCCTCACAAGTGGCTCTATACGCCGCTCGAGGCAGGCGCCTTGTTGGTGCGCGATCGAGATCAGCTCCGTCAGGCGTTCGCCTACCATCCCCCGTATTATCACTTCGGCGAGGAGGTCACGAACTACGTCGACTTTGGCCCGCAAAACTCGCGAGCCTTCCGCGCGCTCAAGGTGTGGCTCGCGCTACGCCACGTGGGGCGCGACGGGTACGTGAAGATGATCGGTGAAGACATTCGGCTGAGCCAGTGGCTTGCCGAACGCGTGGACGAGCACGAGGAGCTCGAGCTCTTCGCGCAGAACCTGAGCATCACCACCTTCCGCTATGTTCCCCACGATCTGAGAGCGTTGCCGGGGCCACGCGACGACGTCGAGCTCTACCTCGATCGTCTCAACCAGGAGCTCGTCGATCGGATCCAGAGATCCGGCGACGCGTTCGTGTCGAATGCGATCGTTCGTGGCCGCTACCTCCTGCGCCCCTGCATCGTGAACTTCCGCACGACCCGAGCCGACCTCACAGCCTTGATCGACACGGTGGTGCGGCTTGGGCCCCAGGCAGACGCGTCGATGCGAGAGACCCGCGCGAGCCCTTGATCCTTTCTTGATGCCGACGCGGCGCAGCTTGACCGCGGCGAGATCCGGGGGGCGGTACGAACGGGGTGTACGGAGGACTCCATGCGCTCCACGACGCTCGCCGCCGGATTCTCGCTACTTCTGAGCCTCGGGGTCGGCGCGGCTGGGCGCGCCCAGACGCCGTCCGATCCAGCGCGAGATCCATCGCCCGTGCCGCATCCGGACGAGGACGGTGCAGGCGTCGCGACGGACGCGGCCGGGGCAGGGCCCCAGGACGACGCCGCCGCTCCGACACCTGGCGCAGTCCCATCAGCCTCTCCGCAGGTCCCGCCAAGCCCCTTCAGTCTCGGTGGCTATGCCGAGGCGCTCTACCAGTGGAACTTCAACAACCCGTCGAATGGCATCACCCACTTCCGCGGCTTCGACAATCGTCACAACACCTTCACCCTCTCGAACGTCGCGCTCGATGCCGCTTGGGACTACCAAGGACTCCTCGGCCGCCTGACGCTGCAGGTCGGCCATACGCCTTCGACGTACTACCTGAGCGAGCCGACCGCACCGGGCGCGAGCGGCGCGAACGCCAGCGACGCCGAGCTCTGGAAGTATCTCCAGCAGGCGTACGCCGGGTATCGCTTCGGAGTCGGTCGCGGGCTCACGGTGACCTTGGGGCTGTTCCTGTCGCCGATCGGCCCAGAGTCGATCCCGGTGCACGACAACTGGAACTGGTCGCGCTCGAACCTGTTCTTCGGGTTGCCCTTCTATCACACGGGCGTTCGGGCCTCGTACGCGCTCACGGACGAGTGGACCGTGACGCTTGCGGGCTATAATGGCTGGAACTCTGTCGTCGACAACAACAACGGGAAGTCGGTCTCTGCGCAGCTCACGTACGAACGATCGGACATCGCCGTATCGCTTCTGTACTT
>CAYNOM010000464.1:0-5294 GCA_964398415.1 uncultured Polyangiales bacterium
CCATGATCAGGTCGTAGTACTTGTAGGCCCGCGTCTGCTGCTCCTGCTGGCTCATGGCGGCGGCACTATAGACGTGGCCCTCTGTCGCGGCCCGTCAGAACTGGGCGTAGGGGCTCGGTCGCCAAGGGCTCGAGAGTCCAAGGACGGCGGCTTTGAAGTGCGGGGGCGTCAGCTCGAGGAGACCGCCACTGCCCGAGTGAACAGGGCCACTTGCTCGCCATCATGTCGAAGCAGAACGCCGCGACGACGATGCCTATTCTCCGTGGCACCCGACCTCGAGGCGCGCGGCCAGCTGTTTCACGCCCTCAGAAGCTGTGCACGCGCCAGATGCGCACGGTGTGGCTCGCTTGCTTCCTGTCCCGTGTGCGCTTCTCGATCGAGGCGCAACGGGAGGCGAGCCATCACGTTGAAGACGATCCTACAAGATAGGGGCGGGGCGTCAGCTCGAGGAGCCCGCCGTTTCCGCCAGGCGGCGCTCGAGCCCCACGGCAACGAGCACGAGCAACACGACGATCCCAGAGTGGACGCCCAGGAAAATCAGGAGATGGGACGGGTTCACCCACCACCCCACGAATGGCAAGAGGAGCACGAGCATGCGCAGGGCATTGGCGAAACGCCCGTGACTGCGCGAGCCAAAGACACCTGCGGAGCCCACCACAATCACCGCACAAAGCGCGACGTCGAGGCCGCTCGCCGCGCGCACCAGGGCTGCCGCGTCGGGTGAGACCACGATCGCAGCGCCTACGGCGACCACGATCGCCCCGAGGCCATAGGCCACCGCACCCAGCGCGGACGAGGCGAGCATGCCGAACAGGGCACCATAGATCGCCGAGCTGGTTGCGAGATCACTCGCCCCCGACTCGAGCTCACGGCTCACGCGCAACGCGAACAGCGCGATGACGGCCACACTGGCGGCTACTCGATGGCGTGGGGCCATCCTTCAGCACCCCCAAACGCAACGGTTGGACAGGGGATCGCACATGAGCCGGTGACACTCGCTTGGCGGCAGCGGAGCGCTTCCAACGCTGGCCGTGCACTCGCATCGCCCATCCGGACCCATCGACCCCCAGCCATTATTGGGACATGACATGCGCCCGCAGAGCTCAACCTCCAGCTTTGCGAAGTTGGCAAACGGGTTGTCATCCGCTAGCGTCTCTACGCACACATCCATTGGATATCCTGAGCTAGCGATTGGGCTGGCATTGCAGCTGAGTCGCTTTGTTAGATCGAGACACCTTGGCGACGTATCCCCCGACGCGCACTTGCGCTCGCATGCGATCATCGCGTCAGCTTCGCTGAGCGGACCGTTACCAGTCGGAGATGCGAAGGCGACGGGCGACGATGTGCGGATCGCCGGGCAAAGATGGCGACCGTCACGTTCGTCCATACGCTTCTTCGCGTTCTTGCCGAACTTGTAGGCAAGCAGCCCAATGGCGACGGCACACGTTGCACCAGCCGTTTCCGGGCACAGGAGAGCGGCTACGAACACCTCGACCGCGAAAACCAGAGCCGCTTCTACTTCCTCGCCGGTCGGGTCCTTGAAAGGCGGGTCGTGTGCCCAAGGATTCCAGCCGCAGTTGGCGTCGCCGGCATTGGACTTGAAACATCCCCCCAGTCCGCCATCGCGACTAGGGGTCCACGGATGGTAGAGCGGGCCGTCGTAGTCGCCGCCGCTGCCACCGGAACTGGTCCCAGAGCCGCCACCACCGCCAGAACACGGTACGGGGGTGCCGGTGTAAAACGGCGAGGATGATCCGATTGCGGGCGAGACGCCGCGGCCCCTCGGTGCGGCACGACCGAAGACATCGATGGGCGCGACAGAAGTTCCTGAGAGGTACCCCACGATGCCCTCCGCGCTGCCGCCGCCGCCGCAAAGTCGCGCTGCGGAGGCCAAACTCGCACGGGCTGCCCGCCAGAATTCAGACTCCTCCCAAACTCCACTCGCTCGCCCATACTCAGATCTAACGCGCGAGATCGCTGACTGGATGCTTTCGTCAAGCGCCAAGCGCGTAGGTTCCGAGACATAACCTCGACATTCGAGGTCGCGCATGTCTCCGATCGCGTCGACCACATCGCGTGCCGCACTCACGCTTACGCCTGCTGCGACCCAGTAGGTTGCGATCATTCGGGTCACGGCTTCGGTGTACTCGAGCGCACGGCAGGAAGAGACGGCCTGCTGTGCGGCAAGCACCGGTGCATGCCTGAGCGTCATTGGCGTGGCTGACGCTCGGCTCGGCGAGCCGATCAGACTCGCCATGAACAGGGAGGTAACCCACGCAACGTGGGCAAAGTAGACAGGTCGTTTCATGACTCACGTCCAGGATGTCGAGTGAGTCCGAAGGTCATTCCACAGTGAACGAATCGATGGTGCAGTGGCCCTCTGCAAGCCAGCCGATGCTGGTGGAAAGGTTGTCTTTCACAACCAGGCTGACCTTCAGGCGTTGAGCCTTTGCCGTGAGCAATGTGGCAAGAAAACGCTCTGTGAGTGAATGCGAAGGAACGAACACCAGGTTCTGAGAGCTCATCCATGGGTTGCTATTGGCCTTCGCTCCGGGCGCGTTACAGACGGTAAGCGGACGTCCGTACGCATCCTCGAGGATCACACCCACGGCCCCGCTGCTCTTGCCGCTGCTGTAGAGGCCGACGTGGCGGACGTATCCAGCGGGTGCGAAATAGGCAGAGGCGCCTTTGGCTACGCAGAGCACTGTGACAGCGAGGCAGAGAGTGACGAAGACTTTTTTCACGAGTGACCTCCGAGTTCGATGCGCAAGGCAGGCTCGTGGAGCCATGGACAGGAGCCAGCCTGCGGGGGGACCGATTCAAGCTTCGCGCACTGATGATGCGAGCTTCGCCCAAGAGCAAGCCGCTATCACCCCAAGATCGATCGCGTTGCACAGTCAACGGGGCCCGCGCGCGGCGGTGCTCGATTACCTGGCCCGCTGCGGGAGTGTCGCCACAGACCACATCAGGCTCGCAGAGGCGGCGGCAAACTCGCCTGGCTGGTTGCGGATGCTTGAGGTGCGCGTCAGGACACGGGCGCATGATCACGAGCAGGGGCGCGGGGCGATGCGCCATCGGGGTGTCGGTGTTCGTCGCGACGGGCCTGTGCCTGATGGCATGGTGGAGTACCGCCATCGGCGTGCTGCACACTGCGTGGCCAAGTGTTCGACTTGCCTTCAGCGCCGCCCTCCTGCGAGGGCTACCGATCTACGCACAGCCGGGTGATGGGGTCGTCATGGGCAACATGTACGGCCCAGGGGCTGCACTGTTTTATGCGCCAGCGCTGCTGCCCCGCTCAGTCACTGTGCAGATCGTCGTCGGGCAATGCCTCTCCCTACTGGCCGTGACTCTCCCGATTGGCGTCGGGATCGCCAGAGAAGCCAAGCGCGCCGGTACTGATTGGATCTGGGCTGGGATCGTCTGGCTGGTCGCGCTGTTGGTGCTGCTGTCGCAATACAGCACCCTGTACAACCTTACGTACATTCACGCGGATGCTCCATGTATCGGCTTCGGAATGGCGTCGACCCTGCTCCTCGCTTACACCCAAAGACTCACACCTCTGCGGTGTGTGGGGGCCGTCGGTCTGTTGGCATTAGCGGTGCTCACCAAGCAAAACGCCGCCTTCGTCGCGGTCGCGCACGGGCTATTGATCCTGGCCCGCTTCGGCGGTCGGGCGGCGCTCCGCTACGCACTTGCGACGGTGGGTTGGTTCGCGCTCATCATGGCACTATTTGTGCTCTCTACCCCGAACACACTCGAGGCGATCTTCTTCGAAGTCATCACCATCCCTCGGGCGCAGAAGGTCCGGTGGAACGAGCCCCTCGTCTTGCACGATTCGCTCGCGAGACTCGTGCCCCTCGTCGTTGGTTGCGGTGTCGTGGCGGCGCTGGCACCTGGGGTACGGTTTCGAGAGTCCCTTGGCGGACCAACGAGCTCGAGACGTCTCGTGGACAGTCCATCGCTTCAGTTCCTGTTCGTCAGCCTGGTGCTGCTCCCAATCTCATTGGCAGGTGCGCTCAAGGTTGGAGGCTATGACAACTCGTTCCACGCCCACGCTTACGCTGTGGCAGCGATGGCACTGGCTCTGGTGGGGTTGGCCAAGGCCGAGCCCCTTCGTTCGATGCCCGTACAGGGGCTGAGTCTCGCATTTGTGGTGTGGGCGTTTGTCCCATGGCACCTGGTCGTCCGTGGGGCCTATGCCACGCGGCTGCGTCCGAACGTTCATGAGACCGTCCTGGCCTATCTTGAACAGCACCCTGATGCCTATTTCCCATGGCATCCTCTCGCTCATGTGGAGGCACAGGGCGTGTCCTTTCACGTCGCAGACGGACTGACCAGCTGGTCCTTGTCAGGCCAGCCCACGAGCCGCCAACAGTTCCTGAGCGGTGTTCCGGCCCGCCCGTCCCTCGTGGCATGGCCCGTCAATGACCGAACCATTCTGGTTGGGCAGGCGGAACGTATTCTTCGCGCGAGGTACCCATTCTGTAGACGCGTGAAGAATCCTCCTGGCCTCCGAGGCTTCGTGGGACTCGACTGCCGCAGCTTGTGACGGCTGAGCAGAAGTCGAAGAAGCCGCATGCTCGCGCGGTACGCATGCTGTGCGCGAGCACGTGGCCCGCGGCCCCGGTCCGTCAGAACTGGAAGTAGATGAACTCGCGGCCACCCGGTGCGGCGGCCAGGGCGAGCGCGAGCATGGTGTAGGCGCGGGAGTGTGTAAGATGAAGCGCGTGCCCTCGCTCTTGTCGACGTCGCGATCGAAGGGCTCGATCAGCGCATCGATGGCGACGAGGGGCAAGACGCAGAGGAGAAGCTTCCACAGCTCCGCGCGCTCACGCGCCTCGAGCGTGAAGGAGCCCGCGTTCAGCAGATCCCAGAGGTGTAAGGTGGTGTCGAGGGTGTCGGCGCGAAACAGCACCCAGCTCACGCACACGAGATGGAAGGTGACGAGGGCTTGTACCACGGAGAGGAACGGCATCCGATCGAGCACGCGCGAAAGCGGCCCGAGGAGATCGCGATAGAGTCGATGCGCGACGAGCAGCGCCCCGTGAAACGCGCCCCACAGCACGAACATCCACGTCGCCCCGTGCCACAGGCCGCCGAGCAGCATGGTGATCATGAGGTTGCGATAGGTGGTGAGCGGTCCACCCCGATTTCCGCCCAAGGACACGTAGAGGTAGTCGCGCAGCCACTGCGACAGACTGATGTGCCAGCGCTGCCAGAAGTCGCGCGGGTCGGTGGCGAAGTAGGGGCGCCTGAAGTTCACCATCAGGTCGATGCCGAGCCACTTCGACACG
>CAYNOM010000464.1:5304-5635 GCA_964398415.1 uncultured Polyangiales bacterium
GTGTAGCCCGAGAAGTCGCCGTAGATCTGAAACGCAAAGGCGTAGATGGCGATCAGCGTGGTGCTGGGCGAGGCCTTGGCGCTTTCGCTGAATACCGGATCGACGAGGGTTGCCATGTTGTCGGCGACCACCACCTTCTTGAACAGCCCGAAGAGGATCAACCACGCGCCATCGCGTAGGCGATCACGGGTGATGCCGCGCGAGCCGGCAAGCTGTGGGATCAGCCGCGAGGCGCGCTCGATGGGCCCTGCGACGAGCTGCGGAAAATAGCTGATGAACAAGAGAAACAGCGGCAGATTTTTGATCGGGCGCAGACGGCGCCGATAGACGT
>CAYNOM010000465.1:0-3910 GCA_964398415.1 uncultured Polyangiales bacterium
CGAAGGCTCGAGGGCTCTCGAGAACTGCACAAGGTTGCCCTGTGGAGCCCCTGTCACACGATGAAATGCAAACGATGGATCGCCCTAGCTGTGGTCGCGCCTTTGCTGTCCGTGGTAGGGGCCCGCGCGTCCTCCACGCCAATCCCTGCACGCGTGCAAGCTCAGCTGGTCAGCAAGGTCGCCGAGTACGATCGCAGTCAGGTCTCGCGACCGGGCACGCGCGTGGTGCTGTTGGCTGCGCGCCATGGAGATCCGGAGTCGCTCGGGCTTGCGAAGCTGCTGGCGCAGGAGCTGGCTGCGATTGAGCTCATCGCAGGCGGAGCGCATCGCGATGAGCTCATCGTGGTGACTGAGGCTGCTGAGGTCATCGAGGAAATCAAGCAGCGCAGCGCGTCCATCGTGTACCTGAGCTCAGGGCTTGAGGACGCGGTGGCTGAGATCGCCGAGGGCTTGACAGGGACCGCGGTGCTTACGATTGGCGGTGTATCGGGTTACGCCGAGAAGGGTGCCGTACTCGGTTTCGAGGCCGTGTCGGGACGTGTGGAGCTGGTCGTCAACCTGACGCAGAGCCGGAAGCAGAGGGTGGAGTTTCGCGCTGCGTTTCTCAGTCTGGCAAGGGTGATCCGATGAGTATCCGCGATTTCTGGCGGATCAGGTCGATGGTTGCCTTGACCGCATGCCTTGGCTTGGGCGCTTGGCCCTCGCTCCCATCCGTCTCAGCCGAGGACGTGAGCGATCTCGAATCGCTCCTGGGCGATCAGATCGTTCAGACGGGATCCTCCATCGTGAGTGGCACCAGCGTGGCGCCGGCCACTGTGGTGACGATCACGGCCGACGACCTGCGCAGCTTTGGACTGCGTACCCTCGATGAGGCCATCAACTTCGCTTCCATGGGGATGCTCACGGAGTACAACATGCACGCTCCAGAGATCGGCGCGCGCGGTGTGCTCATCCACGGCGACTACGGCAACCACGTGCTCCTGATGATCAACGGGCTTGCGATCAATGAGGCCTGGGCCGGCGCGGCGTTGTTCAACCGTGGCGCAGGCATTCCCGTCGAGATGATCGACCGCATCGAGGTGATGCTCGGTCCGGGTTCCGTGATGTACGGCGCGCAGGCCATGCTCGGCACGATCAACGTCATCACCAAGGACGGCTACGGCTACAAGGGGGTGCACGCAGTGGCTGAGGGCGAGGCGGTGTCGCCTCTGGCGACGGAGGGCAGGCTGCGCGCGCCGAGCTCCGACCACTACCTGGGCGATCTCGGCGGCTCCTACCGCGTGGGTCTCGGCCATGGCGCCCGCTTCAAGTGGCTCGGACTCGACGGCGATTCGTCTCTGCACGTCGAGTACTATCGTCTGCACGGCGCGGCCACCGCCTATCGACGCCAGCTCTGGGGTGATGACGAGGTCACTGGGGAGCCAAAGAAGTTCGGCCCCGGCGCGGGTACCGGCGTGTGGGGTGGCAAGGCCACTCGCTCATGGTATGCGGAGGCGCCCGTCGGCTACGGTCGCTTGCGCCTCGAGGACGTCACCCTGAGTGTGCGCGGCGGCATGTTCAAGCGTGCGGCCCCCTATCAAGACGCGCTCGTGCGCTATGTCGGAGACTTCGACCCCGAGGACGACTTCGAGCGGGACAGCTGGCTGGATGTCGAGCTCGCCTACCAGAGGCAGATCACCGAGAAGCTGCGCCTGAGTGGCAGAACCTTCGTCAACTACAACCGCTACGATTACTTTCTCACAGCGTCTGCGCCCGAAGACTGCGACGAGGGGCAGCTCTCGGGCTGTCGCTACACTGCGCCGGGGCTCGGACGTCGCTATGGCGTCGAGCTCAAGAGCGCGATCCAGTGGGGCGACCGTTTCTATCAAGCGACCCAAGTAGGCGTGACGGGTCAGCTTCGTGATGTCGACTCTCACTATGTCTTGCGGTCTAGCGATGGAGATGGCGAACGGTTTGGCGTCATCGACATCGTGGACGTGGCGGGAGCAGCTTTCGTCGAGCACACACTGAGGCCTACGCGCTGGATCGATGTGAATCTCGGTGCGCGCCTCGACGCCGACCAGCGCGCGGTACGTTCTCGGATCTCGCCGCGAGCTGCGACGGCTCTCACTCTATGGTCTGGCGCGACGCTGAGGGGCATATATTCGGAGGCATTTCGTGCGCCTTCGTCCTACGAGCTCTACTTCGAAGAACCATTCTCGATGAAGAATGCCGATCTGGGCCCCGAGGTCATGCGGGGGGTAGAAGCTTCGCTCGAGCAGCGCTTTGGGCCACACCGCTTCTTCGTCGGGGGCTTTCGTTCGTGGTGGGAGGGGATGATCTACCTCGACACGACCGGTCAGATTGGCGAGGGGGACGATGCCGTGTACTTCGACCAGTTCCAGAATGGAGAACGGATCGACAACCTCGGTGGGAGTGCCAGCTATCGACTGACCACGGCCGGGCGGCGCCTCTTCTTCGAGACGAACTTCACCGCTGCGCGCACTCGCGTCGACAGCGCTGACTATGGAAGACGGAGGCCGACCGTCGCTCCGTGGTGGTTTGGCAACGCGCGGGTCTCCTATGACCTCCCGGGGACCCTCCCGGTGCTCGCGCTCGCATCGGGACTTCGTGGGAGCCGGCGCGCCGACCGCTACTACGATGGCGAGTTCGTCGATCCACCCGTTGCGCCGGCAGCCTTGGACCTGCGGGGGACCGTCAGCGGAGCTGTGCCCGCACTGCCCGCGCTCACGTACCGCGTGAGCGTCAACTACGTGACAGCGGGGCAGGCCGCCTACACCGTGGGCGCCGCCTCGTATGCTGTGGACGAGAGCTCGGTGCCTCAGCTCCAGCCGATCAACCGCTTGTCCGGCTTCGTCGGCTTGCAATATGACCTCGAGTGAGGACGGCGATCGGCCGCGCAGGCTCGCTTCGGTAAGTCATCAGCTCGGCCTGCGATCCATCGGCGCCAAGCTCGCGGTCGCCGTGTTCACGATCCTCGGCGCCGCGTCGCTTGCGGTGGGGTACGAGGTCTCGGCGCTGGCCTTCCGTTACATGGTCGAAGGTAAGGAGAAGGCCGCCGCGATGGTCGCGGAGGCGGCTGCCCCTGCGCTCGCCGCAGCGCTCGACTTCGACGATCGCGAGGCCATTGCGGAGCAAGGAAGGAACATCCTTTCGAGTCGTGACGTGATTGGCGTCGCGGTGTGGCGCGCAGACGCTGGCGATCCCCTGTTCGTGCTGCGCGATGTGGACGCGGCGCGCCCGAGTGGGGATTTCGTGAGCACGAGCGCCCGAACGATCAGGGTATCGCGCAATATCAGGACTCCCGCCGGGAAGTCGGTCGGATGGTTGATGGTGCGCTACACGCTTGCCCCGGAGGTCTCGGCCTTCCGCCTGGTGCGACTTCAGATCTACCTCGCCACGTTCGTGCTGTGTGTGGCGTTGGCCGTCCTGGTGCTCGGGCTTCTGCGCCTCACCATGCTGCGGCCCCTATCGCGCCTGCTCGGTGCAATGTCCTCGCTCGGAGACGGGACGCTGACAGCGCTCGAGGACGGCCGCAGGGATGAAATCGGACGCCTGGCTCGCGGCTTCAACCTCATGTCGCAAGCGATCGCCGATCGGGAACGGAGTCTCGACGAAGCACGAGCGCGAACGCAAGAGCTCCTCGATCACATGCAGCAGGCCATCATGGTGTTCGATGGGGAAGGGCGTCTGCTGGAGCTGCGCTCGCGTGTGGCGGAGTCGATGTTCGGAAGTGACGCGCTGCTCGGCTCGGTGGCCGACGTTCTGTTTTCAGATGACACGACGCTGGACCGAGAGCTGTTCGAACGGTGGCTCAAGACCCTCTTTGCGCTCGCCCCATCGCGCCTCCATGAGGTTTGTGCGCTTGCACCGGCGGAGGCCCGGGTGCGAGGTGGCGATGGCCGCGTTC
>CAYNOM010000465.1:3920-5632 GCA_964398415.1 uncultured Polyangiales bacterium
ACGCTCGAGTTCATACCCATCGTTGAGGACACAAAGGTGGGCCGCGTCATGGTCCTCTGCACGGACGTCACCGAGGAACGCCGCTTGCAGCGGGAAGTGGTGGAGAAGGACGCCGAGCACAAGCGCGCCATCCAAGCGATGCGAACGCTGCTCGCAGGTGGCGGCCAGCAGTTGGTCAACGTTCTGCGGCGCTCAGCGCTGCGCATCGAAGAGAGTCGAGCGACGTTGCAAAAAGCCACACTGTCGCGTGCCGACATCGAGGAGATCTTTCAGCGCGTTCATACCGTGAAGGGCGAGGCTCGGGTTTTCGAGCAGACGGAGCTCACGAGTGCTGCTGCGCGGCTGGAGGACGAGCTGAGCTCGCTGCGCAGCAAGATAGGAGCTTCTGGTATCGAGTCTGCCGTGGCTTGGCAGAGTCTCGAGCCCAAGTTCCGCGAGGTGCAAGCCGCCCTGCGCACTTGCGAAGAGCTGCTGGTGGAAGCTTCGCCCATCGGTGCTGCGGTCCTCGATCAGGTGACTGTACGAAGGCAAGACCTGGAGCAGCTCCAAGCTGCGAGGCTTGAAATGAACCCTCAGGTTTCTGCGCTTGTGAGTCGTCTCGCATCCCGTCCGTTCGGTGAGATGCTCTTCAATCTCCCCGGCGCAGTGGTACGTTGGGCGGAGGAGCTCGACAAACGCGTAGCGTTGGATGTGCAAGGGCGAGAAACCTTGATTCCCCCTGAGCTCAGCGGTGTTCTTTCAGGCGCGGTGACGCACCTGGTGCGCAACGCCGTCGCACATGGAATTGAGCGACCGTCCGAGCGACACAAAGCCGGCAAGCCCGCTGTGGGTGTCATTACGCTGGCGGCCTCGGCGCTCGCCAACGGTGTGCGAATTGTGATGGGGGACGATGGTCAGGGTGCCGAGCCTGAGCGATTCGGGCTCGGCGTTCCGTACGGCGGGGACGAGGTTTTCGAGCCGGGAATGACCACTGCCGGCAGTGCACAGCGCGACGCCGACCTGGCGGGGCACGGTATGGGCCTCGCCGCGGTGCGTAGCGATCTTGCGCGAGTCGGTTATCGGGTACGCGTCACTAATCGACCTGGGTTAGGATTTGAGATTCAGATCGAGCCCGACGGGGGGTGACGGGATGACCCAGAGTAAGCCGACGATCCTCGTGATCGACGACAGCGAAGCCGTGCTCGCGCGGGTGAAGGAGCGCTTGGAGAGCGCCGGATTCACCGTGATCACGAGTGCGCAAACCGTCGGCATGGCACGACATCTTGCGACGGCGTCCATCGTGATCATCGACTTCCACATGCCGGGGCTGAGTGGCAAAGAGGTGCTCGCCTCGCTACGCGCATCCGCGGAGTCGCTGAGCCGAAAGGTGGTTTTCTATCTGTACACGTCAGACGAGGAGATCGCGCGCACGGCCAAGTTGCTGGGCTTCGACGGTGCGTTTCGTTTCAAGGGGAACCTCGACGAGCTCGTGCGGCAGATCGATGTCGCTGCTCGTATGCTTGCGCTTCAGGGGCTAGAGAGGTAGCGACCTGCGCGCGGGATGCAGGCCGCGTACATCCAGCGCTAGGGCCGAGGCCCGCCCGTGTTCGGACGGGCGAGCGCGACCAATCTTACTGTTCAGAATATGGCGGTCGCAGAGCCGACGGAAGCGTAGAGGAAATACACGAATAAGCGAAACCGCGCAGACTAACCCATGGACCAACATACCTCGA
>CAYNOM010000466.1:0-5629 GCA_964398415.1 uncultured Polyangiales bacterium
GCGGCGCTCGCTTCGCGTCCCGGCGCGAGCCGGATGCTGCGCGGTGCAGCGTCCGCATCGATGGGCGTCTGCAGAAAGTGCGCTGCGGGCACGTACACCTCGTCGCGCGCATGCAGGCCGAAGGCGAAGTCGCCGTGGCCGTACTCGTGACGCGTGCCGTTCTCGGGAGCCAGCAACACGAACTGCTTGTCGACGCCGTCAAAGCCCTTGCCCCACGCCTCGTAGGCCGCGCGCACCGAGTCGGGCGGTGCCAAAAAATCGAGCTTGCCCGCAAAGAACAGCACCGGCACCTGCACCGTGCGGAGACCCTCGAGGATGGGCTCGCCGTCGACCGTCACCTCGCCGCCGCGCGACGCCCAGCGCACGAAGTCGGCGCCGAGCGCACCGGGGATGTCCTCGAACATGTCGGTCATGCTGCTCGCCACCACCTGACGGGGCACGTTGGGCGGGTTCAAAAACATGCGCAGGATGAAGCGCGGCACCACGCGGTGGGCGAAGGCCAAGGTGCGCATGAACAGGCGCAGCGGCACGGTCGGCGTCAGCGAACGCGGCAGGTAGCTCGCCCACTGCACGGGGCCGAGGGGACGCACGCGACCCGGCGACGCGAACACGACGGCGCGACGCACGAGCCCCGCGTCGAGCGAACGCCCGAGGGCCGCGTACAGCACCATGCCGCCCATCGAGTAGCAGACGAGATCGAGCTGCTCGGCACCGGTGCGCGTCAAGACGGCCCGCACCGCGTGGGGCAGATCGTGATCGCGCATCGCGCGAAAGCAGTGGCGCTCGTCGGCGAAGAAGGGTGAGTGCCGAAGGCCGCTGCGCAGGGTCAGAAGCCACACGTCGCGGCCGTGGGCCGAGAGAAAGCGCGCGAACGAGCGATCGGGCGTGGGGTCGTTGTTGCGATGGTTGACGGCGATGCCGTGCACGAGCAGCACCGGATGCGCGTCGCGTAGAGAGCCCGGCGCTCGCGCGAGTCGCCGCAGCTCGATCGCGCCGCCATCGGGCAGGTTGAGCTTCTCCTCGAGCGCGTAGCTCATGCGCAGCGAGAAGCGCTTCTTCCAGAAACGCAGGTGTGCGCGCCACAGCTCGTAGGCGACGAGCAGCGAGAGCAAGACGAGACCCACCATGGATAGCGACATGTCCGTACCTCCGGGCTCAAGGAAAGAGATAGGAGAAACCCGCGCTGAGCACGTCGGCGCGCGCGCGGTAGCGACCGGCATTGATGACCTCGGGCGTGACGTTGCCGCTGAGCGGCTGAACGCGACGCAGGCGAGCCTCGCGTGTCGACACGTCCTCACCGAGTAAGGTGTAGTGCGCGTAGGCGAGCTCGAGCGAGATCGACTCGCTCACGGAGAGCGCGCCGCCGAGGGAGGCGACGACCTTGTCGAAGTCGACGGAGCTGAGCGAGAGGTAGGCGGGAGGTACGGCGGAAGTCTCGTAGGCGAGGCCTGCGCGCGCCTGGGCCTCGAGCCCCAGCAGCGAGAACGACCACTCCCCCCCGAGGCGAAAGGCGTTCGAGTCGACGAAGCCGCGATCGATCGTAATATCTGGAAGCGCTATCACCTCGGGACCGCCCACGAGGCCGCGGATCTCGACGCCCCGGGGAGAGACCTCGATGCGATCGTGAAGCGACCAAAACTCGCGCACGTAAGCGACCTCGAGCGCAAGCTCGGCGATCGGGCGATACTCGATGCCGGCGCGCAGGATCGCGGGCAGGCGCAGCGCCACATCCGCGCTCTTACCTTCGATCGTGACGGTGTCGAAGGTGGCGGCGGAGGGCAGACGCACGTCGAAGGTGGAGGCGCTGTCGATCCAGATCGGAAGCTCGGCGCTCACCCCGATGCGCAGGTTGTCGCGCGGCGAAAGGGTGAGCCCGGCGCTGCCGCTCGGCGCGACGAAGGGCCCCACGGCAACCCGGCCGAAGGCGTCGTAGTCGGGGTCTTCGGGCGCGGCGAGCAAGCGATCGGGCAGGCTCAGACTGAAGCTCAGAGACGAACGGAACGTGCCCGCGAGCGCGTGCACCCCCAAGCCGTAGGAGAGCCAGGGCGTGGGACGATGGCTGAGCCAGGCGCCCCCCATCAAGAGGCGCGAGTCGGTGAAGCCGCTGAGCGTGTAGCGCGCGGGAGAGGGCTCTCCCTCGACGGTCTCCGGATAGGACAGAAGCGCGAAGGTGGGCGTGACGAGACCGAAGGCCAAGCTGAATGTCGAGCGTTCCGGCGTGTAGACGAGCACCAGCGTGGGAAAGGGGATGAGATCGCTCGTGCCCTCGATGGAAGGCGAGGTGACGCGCTGCGGATTTCCGTCGGCGTCGTCGATCGCGAGCTCACGCCGGTGCGAAACGCGGGCGATGGGCAGGGTCAGGTCGCCGTAGATCCCGTTGCCCTCGATGCCGGCCGGATTGATGCCCACGGCAGACAGCCCCCGTGCACCGGCCACGTAGGCCCCTGCACGTCCCAGGTTGTGCACGCCGCGCTCGGTGAAGTAGAGGCCGCCCGCGTAGGCCACGCTCGGCAGCGCAGCCCAGAGCGCGCAGGCGAGGGAGGCGACGACGGCGCGGATCACGGCGCGCTCCGCGTGACCTGCTCGAGCAGCGCGTACACCTGCTCGAGACCCGATTCGGGATCGAGCAAGAGCGCTGACAGCTCCTTCGCGAGCATGGCGTAGTCCTCAGGGGCGTAGTCCCCCGCCTGACGCGGGTCGAGACGGTTGACCCGCCATACCACATCGATCAGCACTTCGAGCGGCGCGCGTGAAGCGCCCGGCATGGGGGTCACCGCGCGCGACAGCACCTCGGCGAAGGCATGGTGGGGATCGATGCTCGACATGGCAGGCGCGTCGGGCGCATCGAAGAAGCGCGACAACAGCTCGAGCACCCGTGGTACGAGCGCATCGCTCGCCGGCTGTCCCGGCTGCCCCGAAAGCGCGCGTCCTAGCCACGCCGAAAGCGGCTCGAAGGCCTCGTCGTCCGCCAGGGTCTGGAGCAGATCGAGCAGGGCAGCCTGGAGCGACTCCTTCGGCGCAACGCGCGGATCGACCTGGGTCAGGTAGGCGACGAAGCGCGCGAGCTCATCCCTGAGCCCAGGCACGGCCCACACCGCATCCGTGAGCGCGACCACACGCGCCGTGAGCGGATCGGACACGACGTCCGCCATGCTCGTCGCGAGCTGCTCTTCAGCCCACGCGCAGCGGCCTGCGGGCACCGGGCAATGGGCGCGCACCTGTTCGCGCAGCAGATCGATGACCTGGGGCAGCAGGGCATCGATGGCCGCGTAGCGAAAGCGTGGCTCGCCGTCGCGAGCCTCGATGGAAAGGAAGGTATCGATGAGGGACGAGCGCGCCGCGCGATACACCTTCTGCGACTCGGCAGCGCCCGCAAAGCCGCGGTCGATGGCGTTCATGGCATCGAGCCACAAGAGCAGCGGCGTGGTCTGCGCGGAGAAACTGCCATCGTTGCGACGCGCGCGCGTCTCTCCGTGACGGTCTTTCAGGCCCTGATTGCGCACAGGGTCGACGAGCGCGCGCACCGCCTCGGCGAGCACCACGATGCCGTTCCTCGGCTCCGCGTCGAGGCACAGTCCCGCGTCGTCGTAGGCCGTGCAGTGAGCGACCTCGGCCTCGGACAGGATGCGCATCACGGCGCCGATCTCCGCGAAGACGGACGTCTCTTCGAGCATCTCGGCCAGCATCGGCTCGTAGGCCACCACGCCATCCTGCGTGCAATAGCGCGCGTGATCGCTCGGCAGACTGGGATCGCACTCGAGCTTCGTCTGCCGAGGGCTACCCCAGTGGCGGTGCAGCACGTCGAGCAGGCGCACGAAGCTACGCGTGGCGTCGTGATCGCCGAAGGCCTCGGCCAGGGGAATCAGCTTGTCGAGAAAGCCGAGCTGCTCGAGCGGAAACAGCCCGTCCGGATCACGCCCGCGCAGCGTGTCCTCGAAGCGCTCGCAACGGCGCATGGTGAGCACGCTTCCGTCGAGCGGATCCGTGTAGAGCTCGGGCTCGCACACCGTGCTCGGCACCGGATCGATCACGTCTTTCAAGAAGCGACTCGTCTTCGGGTAGTAGATGTCGCCCGCATAGCCGCCCCATGCGTCGTAGGGCGTGTCGAAGAAGGTAAGGCGCGCGACTCCAGGCACCGTCGGATCGAGGCCGAAGCCGCGAATGCCCGAGGTGTCCTCGAGAAAGGCGTTGGCGCCGCCCACGAGGCCGGTCAGCGGAGACGACACGAGCCTCGCGAGGCAGTCATCGCGCACCTCGATCTTGGTGCGCCCGAGCGCGACGTCGACGATCATGGCGGCAACGTCGTCGAAGCGCAGGATGCCGCACTCGGGAATCTCCGCGGGCGCGCGCGAGCCGAGAAACGCGCACACCGTCTTGGCGAGCGGGCTCGTCGGGTAGTCGAGACGAATGGGAAGCGCGCTCGTGCCCGGCGGCCAGAACACGTCCACGTGCGCGATGGCCCCCTTCTTGGAGCAGGCCGTGAGCCCATTGGCGTCGTGAAGCAGCGACAGAAAGCGCTGCAAGATGCTGCGATTCATGCCTGAATCGGGCGCATCGCGATCGACGGGCGTGCCCATGTCGCTGAAGTCGCCGCGCGTCGCGTTCCACACAGGGCCGTTCAAGCTGTCGAAGCTCGTCAGATTGCTTGGATCACGAAAGTAGGTGATGTGATCGCGATGGCGCATGTACGACGCGAACACTGGCCCGAGCTCTTCGGTGCGCACATCGAGAAAGGCCGAGAGCAGGTCCTCGAGCAAGCCGGGATTTTGCGCGATCTCCGCGAACACGTCGATCAGCTCGTCCCACAGCGTCGAGCGCGGGGGCAGAGACACCTCAGGATAGCGATCGGCGATGGCATCGAGCGAGAGCGCAAGCTGCGTGAGCCGCGACAGAAGCTCGGGGTGGGTTCGCGCGAGCTCCGCGAAGAGGGCCAAGAGGTCGTCGAGCTCGGGCTTAGTGAGCGTGACGCCGAGCGCGTGCGCCACGTCGACGAGCGGAGAGGTTTCGGGATCGAACGTGCCCTCTGCCGTCTCGGTACCGAGCAGGGGCCGGGCGAGCTCGAAGACGTCGAGGAGGGCCTCGCTTCCACCATCGATGCGTGGTGTGGCGGCGAGACTGAGCGGCTGCGAGAGCTCGGAGAGCACGCTCGAAGACACGTCGAGATAGGCGTAGAGCAGCTCACCATCGACGCCGAGCGCACGTCCGCGCGCGTCGCGATCCTGTGCGCCGGGCGCTGCAAACGGCAGGGGCGCGGGCCGTCCATCCTGGGTGATCAAGCGCCCCACCCCGTCGGTGGCGGCCTGCCCCGTGGCGTCTTCCATGAAGGGATAGGGCATCTGCCCCAGGCGGCGTGCGACCTGGGCCACGCCGCGCACGTCGCGCGCGACCACGAAGAGCGCATCCTCGGCGCGTGGCGACAGTTGGGTCGAGAGCAGCTCGAGCGCGAGCTCGCGACCTTCGCGGGGCCGACTCGAAAGCGAGCGCAGCGTGAGCGGATCTGTGCTGCGCGCGAGGGGCATGGGACGCGCCGCAGTGGTCGACGGTTGCTGTAGCGTGCGACCGAGCTCGTCGATCACCTGGGTGAGGGCCGTGCGCACCCCCTTCACATTGCCGCGATGGGCCAGAGCCA
>CAYNOM010000467.1:0-5611 GCA_964398415.1 uncultured Polyangiales bacterium
CCGCGCGACTCTTCCGGCACGAGCCAATACGTTGCGCCCATGAAGCCGGTGAGCACCCAGACGATCAGCAGGTTCGTGTGAATCACCTTGGTGACGTCAAACGGCAGGATGTTGAGCAGCGGGTCGGGCCCGAGATATTTGACCGCCGAGAGCATGCCGAACACGAGCTGCAAACCAAACAGCAGCATCGCGACCGCGAAGTACCAGTAGGCCACCGCCTGAGATCGATATCGCATCTTAGTTCTCCGTCTATTCTGCGGCAGACATTGCAGGGGTAAGCGTCACTTCAGCGTCGCCAAGAACGCCGTGAGGCTGTCGAGCTGCTCGGGCGTCAACGTCTCCGTGAACGTCGTCGGCATGAATGACTGGCCATTGCCCGAGTACATCGTCCCGGGCACGAGGTAAGCGCTCGGCTTTTCGATCGACTCTCGGATATAGCCCGCCACGTCCGTGGCCTCGCCTCTGTAGTCCTCCGACCGCAGAATCTGCTCTGCGCGGGTGGCAAGACCCGCCAGGGTGGGGCCAGCCAGGTTCACATTGGGTGCGAGCGAGTGACAGGCGCTGCACGAGGGGGAGACGCTCGTGAAGTAGGCTCGACCGCGCGCGATCGGATCCTGGTCGCCGCTGATCGCACTTACGCCAGGCAAGCCTTGCTGCCCGACGTTGTCCCGCTGTGCCCCCGAGAGATCCATGCCGGGAATCGATGTGCCGGACACCAGGATCGGGCGCGGTGGCCAGCCCTGATTGTCTACCTTGCTCACCCAGTCGAGAAAGGCGAGCAGGTCGGCGATCTCCGGATCACTCAGATTGGGGTTCGGCATCAAACGGCGATGCTTCTGCTCGCTGTAGAATGCCGACGGATTGCGCAGAAACGCTGACAGATAGGGGGTGCCACGGTGCTGGGTGATCTTCGTGAGGTCGGGCGCATAGTAAGCCCCCTCGCCAAACAACGTGTGGCAGTTGATGCAGTTGTTGGCGTGCCAGACGTCCTGTCCACGGGACACGGAGGGCGTGATGTTTTCAGCGTGCGTCAGCTGTCCGAACTGACGGTGGCTGTCAATCGTCAGCCCAAGAAATACCAGAGCGGCGAGACCCGTCGACCCGATGGCAAACAGCCTCGTTTGACGCTTGTTCATGTGTGGTCCTCGGGTGAATCAAACGCCGATGCCGGTGTAATGAGCCAGCGCGATGTGGACTGCAAAACCGATGGACGCGACCATCAGCAGAATGACCACGTAGCCGACGACCTTGAGCGATGCGTACGCACCGAGATACGTCATGGTTCCCCCTGTGATTTTCGTAGACGTGCTGGACGGACCGGAGCAACTCGTTCGTGTACGGTAGCCGGCAGCGAGCCCACTGCGCCTGAATCGGCCGTACCCTAACAGCTCATTCGCGCTCCGGCGAGCTTCACAAACCTGGTGCGTGCGAAGACAGCGAGGTCCTGGTCTACCCGAACCCAAGAATGGGGACGTTGCGCCATGCACCACCGGGTCCATGTCGTCTGACCCACCCTTCATCACCGGCGCGACCGCGAAGTTTCTCACTGCCCTGCAAGAAAGCCGAGACTCGCTCCAACTCCTGCTCTGCACGCGCTCCGACCCGATCCCGGGTTCGGTTTGCGCGGAGGTGCGCCCAGATGTGGGCGTCGCCGACCACCTCGAGAGGAGAGACCCATGGGCATCATCAAGAACACGCTGCTCGCCGCGACCTGCGCTGCGTCCTTTGCATCGACGGCGGGGGCGCAGCTCGTCGGCGGCATGGCCACGATCGGGACCCCGGCCGACTACACACTCAAGATCTATGCTGGAAGTGGTACCTACGACGGCACGGAGCTGAAGTTTTGGGTACAGCTCTACGACGGGGCCTGGGGCCCTTGGCACGCCGTGAATGGAGGCATCGACAGGGGCAAGATGCGCATGCTCGGGCTGAGCGACGGCGTCGATCTGCCGAACGTGACGAAGGTGCGCACCTACGTCGGCAACGACGGAGCGCGCTTGAGCTTCCGCGTCGAACAGGGCTCGAAGTTCATCGCGTTCTCGAGCTCGCAGTGGGTGAAGAACGAGTACGACACGTTCGATTACACGTTCAAGTCTTGGCCGGGAGGTGGCGGCGGAAACGGAGCGCAGTGCGACATTTGGGAACAGGACTGTCCGAGCGGATACAAGTGCGTGGCCGAGACCTTGGACGGCGAGCCGCGCTGCCGCGCCTTGAGCAACAACCCCGACCAAGTGGGAGACCCGTGCAGCAGCCTCGGCGTGGGCGATGGGGACACGTGCGACGTCGACGGGATGTGCATCGATGGCGTGTGTCAAGCATTGTGCAGTGGCAGCGCGCAAAGTCCCCAGTGCCCGACACTCGATGAGGTGTGTCGCATTCACGGTGAGGGCGTGCCTCTGTGCCAACAGGAGTGCGATCCGTTGATCTACGCGAGCTGTGATGCGAATCAGACCTGCGCGGCCCAGGCCTCCTCGCTCGAGATCTTCAGCTGTACGCCCACGAGCGGTCCTCTCGGAACGAGCGGTGACGGCTGCGTGGGCATCGATCAGTGCGCGCAGGGACACGCGTGCATTCCGAAGAGCGCGCTACCTTACGGATCTTGTCCGAACGGCTACGACAACTGCTGCACGCCGATGTGCGATCTCGACGAAGCCAACGTGTGCGGCGGTGGGACGAGCTGCATCCCGTTTTATCAGTCGCCGCCTCCCGGTCTCGAGCACGTCGGGGTGTGCGCCATCGGACTGTGAAACGGGCACGCGATCGCTTTCAGACTGACCGCGTTCACGGCTCGAGCGTGGCCTCGAGCACGAACCTCTGCACCCCTTGCGCCTCGCGCGTGGGATCGAGCTCGTTCGCAGGCGGGCCGTCGGGGCCGAGCACCAGGATCACGAAACGGACGCGGCCCGGTGACAGCGCAGCCTTCGTGCTCGCGTCGAGGTGCAAGAGAAGCACGCCCTTGTCGGTGGTTTCGAGCTGGGGCGACAGGCGGACGCGTGCGCCACGCTGCTCGGCGAAGGTCAGCAGGGTGGGCGTGGTGTCGGTCGCCCGCTCGGGCCTGAGGAGTAAGGTGAGCTCGCGCGTGAGCGTGTAGACGTGCTCAGGTTGTGCGGGCACATCACCACGTGTGCTGGCATCGGCGGGTGGGGGCACGAGCGTGTAGCGCGGGAGCCCTGCGGGCTCGGGTCTCAACGCGACGAGCGTGATGCCTGCGGCCACGGCTGCGGTACCGAGCAGCATGCCGAGTGCGCCTCTTCGCGAACGGATGCGCGCGTGGCGTGCGGCGGCCTCGGGCTGGGCTGCGACCCGCGCTAGCACTCCCGCGGCGAGCGCATGGGCTTCGTCGTCGCTCAACTCGCCGTAGACGGGATCCGCGTCGAGCTCGGCAGCGTCCGTCGCTTGCCGCTCGCTCAATCGCGCTCGCTTCAGCTCTGACAGCAACGATTCTTCTGAGCGCGTCACGTCGAGCCTCCTCGGGCACTCGGGGCGCTGCCGAGCTCAGGCTCTTCGCGTGTGAGCTCGCGACGCAGGCGACTACGGAAAGTGTACAAGGCATTCGGGGTCGTGCGAAAGCGCTCTGCAACCGTCTCGATGGGCTCTTCGTCGACAAACAGCGCTTCGAACATGGCGAACCCATTCGGTGTGAGCCGCTCGCGCAGCGTATCGAGCGTGTTCGTGAGCTCCTGGCGTGCCGCGAGCTGACGTTCGAGCGTCTCGGAGAGGCCGAGTAGGCTCAAGTCGTCGTAGGCTGTGGGACGCTCGGCCCAGGCGCTGCGCCGGCCGCTGCGCAGGATGCTGCGCGCTTCGCGTTCGGCCACGAGCCCCACGAAGTTGTCGAGCGAGAGGCCGCGTTGAGGGTCCCACGTCGACAGCACGCGCGCCTCGCGATCGAGCAACACCACGAACACCTCTTGGCACAAGTCGAGGACGTCGGAGCGCTGCACGCCGTCGTGCTTGCCGTGCACCATCAGCGCGCGCGACACGCGCCGCCGGATGATGGGTGACATGCGCCGGACGAGGGCGTCGCACGCGCTCGAATCGCCCCGAGCCGCGCGCTTGACGAGCTCGGCATCGAGGGAGAGCACGTTCTCGTCGCGGCCGACTCGCTGCATGACAGATGCCCTTCCTACACGGATGGGCCCCCCGAAGCCAGCGCTAGGCTCACGGGGAGAAGGTGACGCACAGCGACCCGTTGGGGGCGCAGACCATCCACTGCGCCGCCGCGGTTTGGCCCTCGGGCGTGGCGTAGCTGAACAGCATGTACAGGTTCTTGCTGAAATCGATGGCCGGGCCCGAGCCGCCCAGCTCCTGACCGCTTGCGAGGTTGAGCCACAGCTTGCGCGTGCCGTACGCGGTGAGCGCTCCGCCTGTCGCCAGCGTGGGGTAGTCGAGCACGCGATAGCCCCCGTTCGCGTTAGCGATCAACAGGCGCGAGGAGACCTCCTTGAGCACCTCCATGCTGGCGAACACCGGCCAGATCGCGGCGCGGCTGCAGTGTGGACAGGCTGGGACGCCTTGCGGGTTGTGGCAGCTCGGGGCCTTGAGCGGCAGATCGGGGAGCAGCGCGGCCGTGGCGGTGCGCGCCCCGAGGTGGAGCGTCTCCTTCACGGCCGACACCCTCTTTCCGCAGGGCTTTCTGCAGCTTTCTTCTCCGAAAGCCCACCAACACTCGGGGCGCTCACCCGGCGTCGGGAGGTCCACGTCTGGTGCTGCAAGCGAGAGGGCGTCTTCGGCCGTCTCGAGCTGCTCGTCCTCGAGCTGCTCATCTTCGTAGAGTTCCTCGTCGCTGACGGGCAGCGTGCAGCTCGCGCAGAGCGCGACGAACAGTGGAAAGAGCCAGTTGCGAAGCATGCACACTCCTTGTCGCGATGTTCGGCCGATGGAACTGGGGGCTGCCCCTCGGGGTACGCTCGCGCTCGCGGAGCCTACCTCAGAAATGTTTGGTCATGCTGTGAATGCTCACGGAACGAGCACGCGATAGGCTTGCCAGTCGAGACCTTGGGCGCGCAGGGCGAGCACCGCACGCTGCACTCGGGCGGCGAGGGGGGCGTCGGCGGACCCGTAGAAGACCTCGGCAAAGGTCAGCGCCGCGCGGTCGGACACCGGGTCGGTCGTGGCGACGACCTCGCGCGCACCGCGCACGAGCAGGGCCTGGGCGAGGCCGATGCCGACCGCGTAACCCGCGCGGGCAGGCGTCGCCGTGTTGCAGGCCGAAAGCACGATGCGCGCCGGCACGCGAGGGGCGGAGAGCACGTCGGCGACCGTCAGCCGCGTGGCAAGGGCCAGCTCGAGCCCGCTCTCCCAAAAGGCATCACGAGAGACGACGGCGTGCCCGGCGAAGTGAAATGCATCGATCTCCAGAAAAGCCTTCAGCAGAGCGCCGCGCGTACCTTGCAGGACGGGCTTTCCGACGCGCAGCAGGCCCGCGCCGATCTGAGCCAGGCCATTGCCGACCGCACTGACCTTCCGCGCCGCTTCGCCGAGGATCCGGTGCGCACGGCGATCCTGATCTCCTCGACCGAGACCCTGGAAGGCTTTGCCAGCGGACTGTCCCAGATCGCCGCCGACGGGAGCGTCGCGCCGAGCAGCGCGGACATCTCGGCCCTCAGGGGTT
>CAYNOM010000468.1:0-3898 GCA_964398415.1 uncultured Polyangiales bacterium
CATCTATTACGCCGCGTACTCCAACAACCACCCGGACAGCGAGCTCGTTATGCTAGTCTCCTTGTGTGAGTGGGGGGAGGACAGCGACCCATCGCGACGCGCCGCGTTTTACTGCCGCGTTCGTCCGACGGACGACTCGTACGAAGTCATGCTCGGTGATGCTCGGTGACGCGGCAGAATCGGAGTGGGGCCACGCCGACATCATCGGCGAGAAGCTGTCGCGCGAGAAGGCGCGTCAGCACCCCTGGAAGAGCACGGCCTTCCTGGGCAGCAAAGTCCAAGTGCATGTGCCAGATCCTGAGACGCCACCAAGAATCCAAGCACCTGCAGACGGCGACCTCGCCGTTCTGCTCACCAAGCCGTGGTCGAAGGTCGCCTTCGAGGAGTACGCGGTGGCGCGCGGGTTTCTATGAGCTCGGATTGACGCCCCGCTCGCCGATCCCAGCATCTATCTATGCTGACGAGTCGGGGCGTGGTGCTCGAGCTCGCGGGGGCCATTGCAGGAGTCAGCCGTGTGACCAGCGAGGAGCTGCGAGCCGAGGTAGGCTAACGCCTGATGAGCATCAACCCCGTCAGCGAGGCCGGTTTTGGCGGCGACATGTCGGTCTACGAGCGGGGCCGCCCGTCCTACCCAGCAGACGCGGTCGCGTGGCTCGTCGACGGGCTCGGCATTCGACCGGGCCGCGACGTCGTCGACCTCGGCGCGGGGACCGGCAAGTTCACGCGCCTGCTCGTGTCCACGGGCGCGCGCCTCTCGGCGGTGGAGCCCTCGGAAGCGATGCGCGAGCAGTTCGCCCGAGCGGTCCCCGGCGTGACCATCCTCGACGGGAATGCGACCGCACTGCCGCTCGCTGACGCTTCCATCGACGTCGTCACCGTTGCGCAGGCCTTCCACTGGTTCGACGTGCCCGCCGCGACCACCGAGCTCGCGCGCGTACTTCGCCCAGACGGTGGCGTGGGCCTCATCTGGAACGAGCGCGACGCAAGCGTGTCGTGGGTCCGCGAGCTGAACGCGATCTTCGGCTGGGACAAGCGTGACCGTCAGGGCGTGCCGTTCACCGTCGAGGTCGACTGGCGTGACGTCTTCGAGCAGCAGGCGCACCCGCGACTCAAGAAGCTCGAACGGTTCGTGACCACCTACCTCCAGAAGCTCGACGTCGACACGCTGGTGCTCCGCGTGCTGTCCACGAGCTACCTCGCCTCCGCGTCGAAGGAGGAACAGGCACGCGTCGAGACGGCCGTGCGCGCGCTCGTCCGTGACTTCCCCGCAGAGTTCGAGCTGCCCTACGTGACGATGGCGTACCGGTCGGTGTGACCGTCCCCGAGGGGCCGGGGCGCAAGGCATTGCCTCGACATGGCTCCACGCTCCGGCTCCCGGCACTCGTTCGCGCTCGGCGTCCTCGACGAGCGTGGGCGACGGTTCCTCGCTGAGCGTGAGCCGTACCGCTTCAAGGACCACCCCGACACCCGCGTCCACATCGTCGCGCAAGGGGATTGTTATTCGAGCTGGCGGGGCGTTACTTCGCGCCGATTCCGATCGTCGACACCCTCGCACACCAACCACAACTCGGCCGCGCGTGCTGCGAAGTGGCACGGGACCAACGACGTGTTGGGCTCACCGCACGACTGGACTGGGAAGCCGTACATCGGATCTCCAGTCGGCTCAACAGGCAGATCGTCAAGCTTTCGCTGTCGAAGACCGGCTCACGTCCGGTTCTCCCCGAGGCCCATGACGCGGTTGCGCGAGGAGTTCAGTTGCTGCCGCACAGCTAGACGAGTACGAGCCGCGACACGTATGCTTTGTCACGTGAATTCGGAACGGATCTTCGCATACATCAAGGCACTTGACCCGCTCACGGCAGGCCCGGTCGTCGATCTTGCCAACGAGAACGAGTTGCTGGTTCAGCGCTTCGTGGGGCGTCTAATCGTCACTCTTGCGTATGACAATGGTGACGCTTTTACGTTGCTCCAACGGCGCCACCTTGACCAACTCGCCATGTCAGAGTCTGAAGCATTTGAGCTCGGACGTCGGAACCTGTCGGGCTTAGTAGAGGCGGGGCAAGTTCGCCTGCACGCGAGCGACGGCGGGTTCGCTGTAATCGCCGGCGGTAACTTCGAAGCGTCCACGCTTCTGGTGCCAAGCGTATGGCACTGGACTTGCGACCATGTTGGAGCGACCAGGTTACTCGCAGCAGCACCGGCCCGGGACCTCTTGTTCGTCGTCAACCCGGACGACGTTGACGGGTGCGCCCAGGTCGACGCCTTCTTGGGACGGCTGAGAGACGTCCAACTCGATCACGCACTCACGCCCGATCGCTATCTCTGGGAAGGTGGACTTTGGAGGGTGACTTCGGCCACCGGGCCCATTCCGGCCGCTGAGGCGCACATCTGAGCCGCGAGGAGGGCTTAGATCAATCTGCGTGACTGCCCTGGACGCCGGTCCCCCGGCGCTGGGCGCCGATGCCTTTGCCTCCCCGGAGGCACACTGCCGTGGCCACGCTGCCGGAGTCCGTCGACTACACCGACAAGGATTTCGATGCCCTTCGGGCGCGCCTCATCGCGCTCATCAAGAGCGTCTTTCCGGACTGGACCGACTTCGACGTCGCGGGCTTCGGAAACCTGCTCGTCGAGCTCTACGCCTTCGTCGGCGACGTGCTGACGTTCTACCAGGACAACCTCGCGCGCGAGTCGCGCCTCGCGACGGCCACGCAGCGCAAGAGCGTGATGGTCCTCGCCAAGATGCTCGGCTACCGGCTGCAGGGCGCGCAGGCGGCGACTGCCGAGGTGTGGCTCTCGCTGGCGCGAGCGCCCGTCGCCAGCGTCACGATTCCCGCAGGGAACGTGCTGCGCACGAAGGAGGTCACCGAGCCGGTGCTGACTGCCTTGGGGTTGCGCTTCGATCGGCACAAGTGCCTGTAACTACGCAAGAAACGCTGTTAATCATCGGGGCGGACCGGCCCCAGGCCGATCCCGAGACGCCCCGTCGCGCGCGTCATGAGCCTCCCAGCTCGACCATCACCAGATGCCGGCGTTATACTAAAGGTGTTACGCACGTACGAACGAGGTTGCACCATGATGGTCAAGAAGCTCTCCGCAGTTGGGAACAGCCTGGGCCTCATCATCGAGCGCCCCATCCTCGAGCTGCTCGACATCACGAAGGACACCCCTCTCGAGGTCACGACCGACGGTGAGGCGCTCATCATCCGCCCGGTGAAGAAGGCGCAGCTCATGGATCGGGCGCTGGCCGCCGCTGACCGGCTGATGGACGCGCACGAGGAGACGTACCGGAAGCTCGCCAAGTGAGCGAGGCGCCCACCGAGATCGAGTTCCTCACGGTCGAAGTGGTGCTCGCGCTCCACCAGCGGCAGCTCGATCGGTTCGGTGGCGGCGCGGGCCTGCGTGATCGCGGCCTGCTGGAGTCGGCGATCGCGCAACCGCAGGCGTCGTTCGGTGGCACGTTCGCGCACGACGGCCTGTTCGCGATGGCGGCGGCGTACTTGTTCCACATCGTCTCGAACCATCCCTTCGTCGACGGCAACAAGCGGGCGGGGCTACTCGCGGCGCAGGTCTTCCTCGATGTAAACGGCGTGACGCTCGAGCACGAATTCTGAGGCCTTCTACGCGCTGACCATGGGCGTTGCGGAGGGGCGCATCGACAAGGCGGCCGTCACCGCCGAGCTCGAGCGCATCGCGAAGTCCAAGCCGGCAACGTAGCCGTTCCGCGGTGGCGAGAAATCGTCACGGGCGTGTCCCCGTTCTCGCGCCGAGCCCGCGTTTGCTCCACGAGATGCCAGCGCTGCCCCTCGTGCCCGTCCCGGTCATCGCGATATCTCCACGGCCTTGGACGCCGAACCCGACCTTCCTGACATCCGCGAAGACGATCCACGCTGGGTGCGCT
>CAYNOM010000468.1:3908-5590 GCA_964398415.1 uncultured Polyangiales bacterium
AAGCGCGGGGGCGACGACCCTGCAGTCACCTCCTGCGCGATCCAGCGGACGCGGTGCACGGAGTTCATTCGCAGCAAGACCTGGGACTACTGGTACCTGATCGCCGAGTGCTTGGATGACGAAGGTGAGAGCGGCGCGACCCTCGAGCGCCCGGGGCTGGCGAAGCTGCTTCGGCGCATCGAGGAGGGAGACGTCCGCCGCGTCATCGTGTACCGACATCGACGCCGATGCCGGCTCGCTCGCGGGGTTGCAAGTGAACATGCTCGCGACCTTCGCGGAGTGGGAGCGCGAGATCATCCGCGAGCGCATTGCCGACGGGCGCGGTGCCATCAGGGCGCGCGGCGAGCGCTCCGCCGGGCGCGTGCCCTTCGGCTACCGCACCGACCCCGCCACCAAGCAGCTGGTCGTCGACAAAGGGATCGCGACTACGGGCGGGCTGCTCACCTGCGGTGCGTGCGGCAAGGTGATGTCCCCGGCGATGAGCGAGGCGATGACGTCGAAGCTGGTCATGCGGCTGCAGCGGAAGCCGAACGCGGTGTCGCGCTACTACCGCTGCCGCACCAACGGCTGAGCCGGGCAGCTCCCGGCACTCGAGGCCGAGCAGATGGTTCGCGACGCGCTCGACCGCGCGCCTGCGAGTTGGTCTGCAGAAGACAAGGCGAAGCTCGCGACCTACGCGACGGCGTTCGACCTCATGCGGCCCATCAACCAGAGGCGCGTGTTCGGTGCGTGCTGCACGACCGTGGTGTGGGATCGAAAGCGCGATGGGCTCGAGATGGGCGAGCATCTTGCGGAAGCGTGAGAGGCCCGTGCGCTCGGCCTGTCGAGCCTGCCGCCGCGGCTCTTTCTGCGGAGTCCTTCGTGCATCGCGAATGGAACCGTAGCAGCTGCCTACACAGTGACACAGCGACCGCGTTCGCCGAGTTTGCCCTCGCCGGTTCTGGCCGTACGCCCAGGATTGTTAGGACGTGGCGCGTCCTTGTGCCGGCATGGCAAGCTCGTGGCATGGGCCGCGAACAACTGGAGCGTGCTGGCGCGAAACTAAAGACCGCGCTTCGCCTCTACGAGACGGGCGTCGCCATGAAGCGGGCTCAGCTCCGGCGCGCCGACCCCGCGGCTGATGAAGCCGCGATCGACCGCCGCCTGGTGGCCTGGCTGCGCACCCGTCCCGGGGCCGAGCATGGCGATACCCTCGGGCAGCTTCGTGAGGTTCGAGAGGCGGCGCGTTGACCCCGCTTCACGAAGTTCTGCTTAGCACGCTTGCTGAGCTCTCGAGTCTCGGCGCCGACGCAGCGCTGGTGGGCGGGCTCGCCGTGTCCGCGTGGACCGAGCCTCGTTTCACACGCGACGTGGACCTGGCCGTTGCCGTGTCGTCCGACGCGCAGGCCGAGTCCCTCATCCACCAGCTTCAGCAGCGCGGATTTCGACTGACGGCCCTGGTTGAGCAAGTGGGCACAGGCCGTCTCGCGACGGCGCGTCTCATCCCCCCTGGCGAGGACGAACACGGAATGGTCGTCGACCTCTTGTTCGCTTCGTCCGGTATCGAGCCAGAGGTTGTGGCCAGTGCCGAGAGGCTCGACATCGGAGCAGGAGCGGTTGTGAACGTGGCGCGGCCTGGGCACCTCGTGGTGCTGAAGCTTCTCTCAGAGGATCCCGTTTCGCGCCCGCAGGATGGTGTGGAT
>CAYNOM010000469.1:0-5589 GCA_964398415.1 uncultured Polyangiales bacterium
GCCGCACAGCTCGATCGAGTCGGGGGAGATCGTCAGCATGCGCACCTCGGCGCCGTACTTCTCCTCGAAGATACCGATGGCGCCGCGCGCTTTGGCCTCGGCCATGGGCAGGCAATCGGTGGTGACGGCGTGATTCGCGAGAATGCGCTGGTTCACGAGGTCTTCGATGCGCCCGATCTCGTCAGCGCTGAGGGCGCGCGTGCCCGCGTAGTCGAAGCGCAAGCGATCGGGCCCGACGAGCGAGCCCTTCTGCATCGCCTGCTCACCCACCACCCTGCGCAATGCGTAGTGAAGAAGGTGCGTCGCGCTGTGGTTGCGACGCGTGGCTGCGCGCAAGGCATGGTCGACCGCGAGCTTGGCCTGGACGCTCACGGTGAGCGTGCCCGCGCTGACCTTGCCCCGATGCACGAACAGGCCCTCGACGGGCTTGTGCGTATCGAGCACCTCGAATACGCCAGTCGGCGTGGTGATGGTGCCACGGTCGCCCACCTGACCGCCCGACTCCCCGTAGAACGGGGTGGCCTTCACGATCACCTCGGCCTCGTCACCCTCCGTGAGCTTCTGAACGCGCTCGCCGTTTTTCACGAGGGCGCTGATCGGGCTCTCGGCCTGCTCGACCTCGTAACCGAGGAAGGTCGTCTTGCCGAGCTCCTCGACGAGCTGGTGGTAGATGCGCTCGACCTGCTTTTCGTCGTGCAGCTTGCCGCCGCGGCTACGCTCTTTCGCGGCGTTCATCTCGCTGTCGAAGCCAGGTTGATCGATCACGAAGCCCTGCTCGGTGCCGATCACCTCTTGGAGATCGAGGGGAAAGCCGTAGGTGTCGTAGAGCTTGAATGCGACCGGGCCCGGCAAGAGCTTCTTGCCGTCACTGGCCTTGCCCCAGTCGTCGTTGTCTTCGATCAGATCGAGGCCGCGCTGTAGCGTCGCGCGAAAGCGCTCTTCCTCCTGCTTCGTGATGTCTTCGATCAAGGCCTTGCGCTCGACGAGCTCGGGATAGGCAGCGCCCATCAGCTCGACCACCTTGAGCGCGGCGCGGTGCATGAACAAATCTTGGATGCCCAGACGATGGCCGTGGCGAATCGCCCGGCGCATCACGCGACGCAGCACGTAGGCTCGACCATCGCGATCGGGGAAGATGCCCTCGCTGATCAAGAAGGCCGCGGTGCGCGCGTGATCGGCGATGACGCGCATCGAGACGTCGTCGGGCCGAAGGCTCGCGCCGTAGGGCTTCTTGGCGATCTCGCTCGAGAGATCGACGATGGGACGCAGGAGGTCGGTGTCGTAGTTGGAGCGCACGTTCTGCAGAACGCAGCACAGGCGCTCGAGGCCCGCACCGGTGTCGATCGAAGGCGCAGGCAAGGACTCGAGCTTTCCGCCCGCGTGGCGCTCGAACTGCATGAACACGTGGTTCCAGAGCTCGACCCAGCCCGCACCGTCGGGGCCGGGCTCCTCGCCCATCTTGCTCGGATCGGGCTCACCGTCGCCGAAATAGTAGAAGATCTCGCTGCACGGACCGCAGGGCCCCGTGTCCCCCATGGACCAGAAATTGTCCTTGGCACCGTAGGGCTGAATGCGCGCATCGCTGAAGCCCGTCAGCTTTTTCCAGATCTGCCTGGCCTCGTCGTCCGCCGCGAGCTTGCCCTCCCCGCCGAAGTAGGTGACCACCAAGCGCTCCTTGGGGATGCCGAGCACCTTCGTGATCAGCTCCCAGCCGAAGCGGATCGACTCCTCCTTGAAGTAGTCGCCGAAGGAGAAGTTGCCGAGCATCTCGAAGAACGTGTGGTGGCGCGCGGTGACCCCCACATTCTCGAGGTCGTTGTGCTTGCCGCTGATGCGGATGCACTTCTGGGAGCTCGTCGCTCGCGGGTTTTCTCGCTTCTCGCGCCCCGTGAAGACGTCCTTGAACTGCACCATGCCCGCGTTGACGAACATGAGCGTGGGGTCGTTTTGGGGTACGAGCGAGGCGGAGGGCACGATCTCGTGGCCCTGGTTCTTGAAATAGTCGAGGAAGGCTCTGCGGACTTCGGCGGACGTCGTCATGGCCCGCCATGAGTACCCTTGCTCGCGGTCCGCGTCCACGTTCCAACGCGGACTACGGCGTAGGTTCCGTGGGTGGCGGCTCGGGCGGGAAGATCGACGCGAGGTCGAGCTCGACCGCCTCGAAGGGCTCGACGCGCGCCCGGTCGGTGCCGGCGTAGCTGCCTGTGACGACCCAGCGTCCGCGCTCGAGGACGCGCGCCTCGAGCGTGCGCTCCCGCGGATCCACGATCCAGTAGTGCGGCACGCCGTGGTCCGCATAGAGCCGCGCCTTGATCACGGTGTCCATCGCGGCCGAGCTCGGCGAGAGAATTTCACACACCCAGTCGGGCACCACGTCGATGGGCCGCGTGTCCCAGGGACTCGGAAGTCTGTCCCTGCGAAAGCCAGTGAGATCGGGTCGGACGATGTCATGGCGCGAGAAACGCACGTCCACCTCGGGGAGGATCCACCAGCCGCCAGGGCCACCGCCGCCGTCCCTCCCGAAGCGGCCACCGATCTCCCCCGCGAGCCCTGCCGAGGTGAAGGCATGACGCGGCAGCGGCGCTGGGGCCGCGTGGAGCCCTCCCGCCACGATCTCGGCGCGCGGCGCATCTTGCGGCAAGGCCAGCAGATCTTCGTAGGTCAGCAGCTTGGGCGCGAGGCTCACCGCCTCAGTATAGGCCCCGCCCACGCACCCCGAGCAAGCGGAGGCCGATAGGCAGTGGTGTCCACTCGAACTGATTTCTTGATCAGTGTCATTTTGTTCAGTACAAGTACCTCACCAGAACGAGAGATCACCATGCTCACCTGCCTACGCGTACGCGACCTCGCCATCATCGACAGCCTGGACGTGGAGCTCGGCCCCGGGCTCAACGTCATCACCGGCGAAACCGGCGCCGGCAAATCCATCCTGGTCGACGCCCTCGAGCTCGTGCTCGGCGGCAAAGGCAAGGCCGAGCTCGTGCGCACCGGAGCAAGCCAGGCGGAGGTCGAGGCGCTGTTCGACGTGGGCGACGATCCCGCGCTCCAAGCCCGCCTCTCCGCACTCGAGGTCGAGCACGACGGCGAGCTCGTCATTCGCCGCGTGCTCTCGCCCAACGGGCGCACACGCGCTTTCGTCAACGGCCGCATGGCGACGGCCCAGCAGCTCAGCAGCCTAGCCCGCGGCCTGCTCGACATCTCCTCGCAGCACGAGCACCACTCGCTCACCGAAACTGCCACCCACCTCGCGTACATCGATGCCTTCGCGCGCCTCGAGACACAACGCGAGCAGGTGACCACCGCCTACCACGCGCTCAAGCGCGCCCACGACGCGCTCGAGTCCTTCGAAACACGCGTGGCCGATCGGGCCCAACGCGAAGATCTGCTCAAGTTTCAGGTGCAAGAGCTCGAGGAGGTCGCACCACGGCCCCTCGAAGAGGCACAGCTCGGCGAGCAGCGCGATCGGCTCAAGCATTCCGACACGCTGCTGCGGCTGTGCGGCGACGCAGCCGATGCGCTCTACGAACGTGACCGCTCGATCTGCGAGGAGCTCGCCACGGTGTGTCAGCAGGTTCGCGACGCCGCGGCCCTCGACCCAGCCCTCCTCGAGCTCGTGCAGCAACTCGACAGCGGGCTCACCCTGCTCGAAGAGGCGGCCCGCGAGCTAGGTCGCTACACGCGAGGCGTGCACGCCGATCCCGACACGCTGGTCGAGATCGAGGAGCGGCTGCACGCGCTCACACGCATCAAGCGCAAGTACGGCGGCACCATCGAAGCGGCCCTGGCCCACCTGGCTGCGGCCAAGGAAGAGCTCGGGGCGCTCGACGATCACGAGGGGACCTGCGAGAAGCTGCGCGCCCTGTACGAAAAAGCGCTGGGCGAGGCCGCCGGACATGCGCGCGTCCTTTCTGAGCAGCGCAGGCAGGCCGCCGCAGCGCTCGCGCAAGCCATCTCCGATGAGATTCGCTCCCTCGGCATGGGCGGTGCGCGCATCGAGATCGACGTGAGCCCGCTCGAGGGCAAGCAGGGCGAGCTGGTCGTCGACGGTGCGCGGCTCTCGGCATCCGGCATCGACCGGGCCGAGTTTCTGATCGCACCCAATCGCGGTGAAGAAGCGCGGCCGCTCAGCAAGATCGCAAGCGGCGGCGAGCTCAGCCGGGCGATGCTGGCCATCAAACGCATTCTTGGCGGCCTCGGCAGCGATGGGCTCTACGTGTTCGACGAGGTCGATTCGGGCGTCGGCGGTGCGGTGGCCGAGGTGATAGGTCGCAAGATCAAAGACGTGGCGAGCCACCATCAAGTTCTGTGCATCACCCATCTCGCGCAGATCGCGGTCTTCGCCGATACCCACTTCAAGGTCGAAAAGCTGATCGTCGATGGCCGCACGGTGAGCACGGTGCGCAAGCTGACGAGTCGCGAGCAGGCCGATGAGATCGCGCGAATGCTGGGCGGCATCAAAGTCACCGCGAAGACGCGCGCCGCTGCCGCGGAGATGCTCAAGGACGCGCAGGTTGCGTGACGGAACACGTTCACGCGGCCCCTTTCGGGGCCTTCACGCCAACGACATCAAGTCAGCCACCGGGCTTGCGTTCCCGTTGCCGGCATGTGGATAACCCGCCGGTCCGGTGTTTCGCGGTGGGCGCACGCGCGTAAGCTGCGGGCATTGCTCACCTTCACAATTCGGACACCCCTGGTTGGCGCCCCTGTCCGTCAAGACAGACACATTTGTGTCTGAATTTGCCGCGAAGATGGCGCTTGAACTACTCAAACGAGCCTCCGTAGAGTGAATCTTGGGCAAACGATTCTTGGGGGAGAATCGCTATGGCGAAGGTTCAGATCAGCGACGACTACGTCGACATCCACGTCGGGCTTCTCGAACGGCTGCGCTTTGCGGAGAAGTCGCGACGCGTGCCGCTGCTGCACATTCGCGGCGTCGATGCCTACTCACCTGCGGTGGCGCGCTTCACGGCCGACTGGGACACGAGCAGATTGGACGACGATGAGGGCCAGACACCTGAGCGCGCGAGCTCGAGGCCTCCCCGCGGACACGACCCAGCGCACTGGCTGACGTTGGACTTGTGCGACGAGGATATCGATCGCCTGCTGGTCGACGTCGACGATGAGTCGCCCTCGGTCGTGGCCGATCGCATTCGTCACGCTGTGGCTGCAGCCCAGACGCGCGCCATCGAGCAGATGCGCGAGCGCAGTGAGCGGCGCGAGATTCTGCCCCTGCCGCCGTCGGTGCCGCCGCCTCCGCCCGATCTCGATCTCCTGTCGTCCGACTGGGAAGATCCCACGCTGCCGCGCCACATCACCCCCCTCCCGCGGGCCTACTCGATTCCGCCACCGGTCACGACGGGGGCCATCGCCCTGTCGGTGTTGAGCAGGGCCGGCGGCGTGCTCTTGGGCGTTGGCACGCTCGGCATGCTGGCAGGAGCATTCGTCGTGGCGAGTGGCGCTGTCACGGGCCTCGTCGCGATCGGTGCGGGCATCGCATGCACGACGCTGGGTGGCCTCGCCCTCGCACTCAGCCTGCGCGAGGCGTGACCCGCGAGTCGGATGACCGCAGCGGCACTGGCTCGCAGCATT
>CAYNOM010000470.1:0-5582 GCA_964398415.1 uncultured Polyangiales bacterium
CGTTTCTTCGACGAGACGGGCTCGATGCATCTCGTCCTGCATTGTCCCCTCGGCACGCGCGTGAACCGCGCCTTCGGCCTCGCTCTGCGTAAGCGCTTCTGTCGCAGCTTCAACGTGGAGCTGCAGGCAGCGGCCAACGACGACGCCATCGTGTTGTCGCTCGGCCCGATGCACAGCTTCGAGCTCGACGACGTCTATCGCTTCCTGCGTGCGAGCAGTGTGCGCGACGTCTTGGCCCAGGCGCTCTTGGCTGCGCCCATGTTCAACGTGCGCTTTCGTTGGAACGCCTCGCGCGCCCTCGCCGTGCCGCGCTTTCAGGGCGGCAAGAAGGTTGCGCCGCGCTTTCAGCGCATGTTGGCCGACGACTTGCTCGCGGTGGCCTTTCCCGATCACGTGGCCTGCGCCGAAAACCTGGCGGGCGAGCGCGAGATCCCAGACCACCCGCTCGTGCGTCAGACGCTGCACGACTGCCTGCACGAGGCCATGGACATCGAGGCGCTCGAGGCGCTCCTGTCGCGTATCGCCACGGGTGAAGTGGCGTGCCTGTCGCGGGACCTCACCGAGCCGTCGCCGCTCGCTCAGGAGATCCTCAACGCCAAGCCCTACGCGTTTCTCGACGACGCGCCCCTCGAAGAGCGCCGCACCCAGGCCGTCATGCAGCGACGCTTCGTCGATCCAGCGCGCGCGTCCGAGCTGTCGGCCCTCGATCCCGAGGCCATTCGGCGGGTGGTCGAAGAGGTCGCGCCCGAGGCTCGCGACGCCGACGAGCTCCACGACCACCTGCTCGTTCACGCGGCCTTGCCCGAGACCTACGCGCTCGAGCGCGGACTTCTGCGGTTGTTCGATGAGCTCGTGGCGAGTGGGCGTGCCGCGCGCTTGTCTTTGCCCTCGCAAACCCTGTGGGTGGCCGCCGAGCGCAGCGCGCTGCTTCGGCTCGCCTATCCCCACGGCGAGCTGCGCCCCGAGCTCGCGCTGCCTTTGGGGCTGCGTCTCGAGGCGGCCTCGCGGGAGCAGGCGCTCATCGAGGTGGTGCGCGGGCGTCTCGACGCCACGGGGCCCGTGACCCTCGGCGAGCTTGCGACGTCACTCGGCCTCGACGAAGCCTCGGCTGCGGCCGCCCTGGGCGCGCTCGAGGCCGAAGGCGTCGTGCTGCGCGGTCGCTTTCGTCCGGGGGGCGAGGCGCTCGAGTGGTGCGAAAGGCGGCTGCTCGCGCGCATCCATCGCGCCACGCTCGAGCGGTTGCGACGCGACATCGAGCCCGTCTCGCCCGCGGTGTTGATGCGCTTTCTGCTGCGCTTTCAGCATGTGGCTCCGGGCTCGCGTCTGCGGGGGCCACAGGGGCTGTTCGCGCTGATCGAGCAGCTCGCCGGCTTCGAGCTGTCGGCTGGGGCCTGGGAGCAGGACGTGTTGCCCGCGCGCATGGAGGGCTACGACCCGGGCGCCCTCGACCTCTTGAGCCTCACGGGGCGCGTGGGTTGGGCGCGCCTGTCCGTGCCGAGCGGCAAAAAGCTGGTCACGCCCATTCGCACCACGCCCATCGCACTGTTTCCGCGCGAGCTGTCGGGCCTTTTGGGGGGGGCGAGCTGTGACGAAGAGCCCGAGCTGTCGCACGTCGCCGCGCGTGTCGCGCAGGTCCTCGCCGAGCGTGGGGCGAGCTTCGTGCACGATCTCGTGACGCAGAGCGGCCTACTCAAGACGCAGGTGGAGCAGGGGCTCTCCGAGCTCGTGGCGCAGGGGCGTGTATCGTCGGACGGCTTTGCGGGTCTGCGCGCGCTCTTGTCGCCGCCCTCGGGGCGCGTGCATCCGCGGCACGGTCGGGGGCGAGCCGCGGGGCTCGACGCGGCCGGGCGCTATGGCTTTCTGCCCCCTGCGCGCGAGCCTGAGCCTGAACAACTCGCGCGAAGCCTGCTTCTGCGCTGGGGAGTCGTGTTTCGCCGACTCGTCGAGCGTGAGCCCCAAGGGGTGCCCTGGGGCGAGCTGCTGCGCGTCCTCAGGCGCATGGAGGCGCGGGGCGAGGTGCGCGGCGGACGCTTCGTGTCGGGCTTTTCCGGCGAGCAGTACGCGCTGCCCGACGCCGTGGGCTTGCTCCGCAAGCTCAGGCGCGAAGAGCCACGCGGCGAGCTCGTGTCGCTCTCGGCGGCCGATCCGCTCAATCTATGCGGGGTGATCACGCCCGGCCCGCGGCTGCCCGCCATCGCGGCTTCGCGCGTTCTGTTGCGCGACGGCGTGCCCGTCGCCACGCTCTCGGGCGGCGCGTGCCACTTCCTGGTCGAAGTGCCGGCCGAGGAGCGCTTCGAGCTCGAGCGCGCCCTGCGTCGCCACGCCGGCACGGGTCGCGCAAAAGAGCGGCGCGCGATCGCCCCAGGTCGTGGTAGACCAGCCCCCGATCGACCAAACAGTGTTTAGCTGGGGCCTTGGCGCGGTCGTCCTGGCGTCGTCCCGGCGCAGCCTAGGAAGAAGAAACCATGAAGAAAATTCTCATTACCGGTGCGGGTACGGGAATCGGAAACGCGGCCGCCTTGGCCCTGGCCAAGCGCGGGCACCTGGTTTACGCGACCACGGTCGATGATGCGCAGGCCAAAGAGCTCAACGCCCTCGCGGCCCGCGACGGGCTGAAGATCGAGAGCTTCAAGCTCGACGTGACCAGCGAGGCCGACCGACAGCGCGTGGCCGAGCTCGAGCTCGACGTGTTGCTCAACAACGCGGGCGTGGGCTTCTCGGGCTCGCTCGCGGAGCTGAACCTCGATCTCGTGCGCAAGAACTTCGAGGTCAACGTGTTCGGCTCGCTGCGCCTCACGCAGCTTGCGCTCAAGGGCATGATCGCACGCAAGCGCGGCACCGTGATGTTCGTCAGCTCGATCGGCGGGCGCATCCCATTCCCGTTCCTCGGCTCCTACTGCATGACGAAGTACTCGCTCGAGGCCGCCGCGGAGATCCTTCGATCCGAGATGGACACGCTCGGTGCGGGCAATCAGGTCTGCCTGATCGAGCCTGGCCCCTACTACACCGGGTTCAATCAGTCGATCCTCGGCAACAAGTTCGATTGGATGGGCAAGGATTCGTACTTTGCCGACAAGATCGACTTCCTCAAGGCCGACGACGCCCAGAAGCTGAAGGAGATGGAGACCACCGACCTCAGCAGCATCGTCGACAAGATCGTGCTCGCCTGCGAGGCCGAAAAGCCCGACCTACGCTACTTCGCGCCCGAGTCGTGGTTGCCGCTCGTGAAGGAAATCGAGACGGCGCGTTAGGGGCGCTCGCGATGAGACAGCCTCGAGGCTCCGCGCGAATATGAACACCGGTGATGTCGATTCCTACCTTCGGGACGGCTGCGGTCGCTGCGAGCACTACCGCACGCCGGCCTGCAAGGTGCACCGCTTCAGGGGCGTGCTCGAAGCCTTGCGCGCGCTCGTCCTCTCTCGTGGTCTGGTCGAGGAGCTGAAGTGGGGGAGCCCCTGCTACACGCTCTCTGGCAAGAACGTGGTGATGGTGGCGGCGTTCAAGGAGTACTGCGCCCTCTCGTTTTTCAAGGGCGCAGCGCTCGTCGATCACGACGGCTTGCTCGAGAGCCCGGGCCCGAGCTCGCGTTTCGCGCGTCTCATCAAGTTCCGCTCCGCAGACGAGGTCCTGGCTAGGCGGGAGCAGGTCGAGCGGCTCATCGAGCAGGCCATGGCGCTCGAGCGCGCGGGCAAGAAGGTCGAGCCCACGGGAGCCCTCGAGCCGGTACCCACCGAGCTCGAGCGCAGGCTGAAGCGCGATCCCGCCTTGCGTAAGGCATTCGACGCGCTCACCCCGGGCCGTCGGCGCAGCCACATCCTGCACATTTCGGGCGCGAAGCAGAGCGAGACGCGCGAGCGCAGGGTCGACCGCTGTGCGCCGGTGATCCTCGCGGGACGGGGCTTCAACGAGCGCTGACGGGTTAGTTTACCTAGAGAGCCGAGGAACACCGCTGGGTTGAGTAGAGCCCCCTTGTCGGCGGGGCGGGGGATTGCACAGCCGATGGGACGAATGGGGACGGTCCTTCCAGGTTGAAAGGCAGTGGTCGCATCAGGGGGACGAATGGGACGGTCCTCCCAGATTGAAAGTCGTGTCCTGCACGCGATAGCTTGCCGCTCCAATGGCCCGCCGGTGACAGCGCAGACTTCGCGTGGCGCAGCGGTGAGTCCGCAGCGGATCCTGCGGACATCTCGCTGATGTTGCTTGGAGATGCAGGCGATCGTGGCCAGACTCCCGAAGAGGTCCTAGCCAGGTAGCCGGACGACGGCGACCAGGTATTCGCTCGCCACGCGGAAGCCTTCGTCGCGCTCGTTGCTGCGTTGGAGCTCTCGTGAATGGCGCCGTGCGACACCCAGGGTGCGACGGCGAGCCGTTTTGCGCTGGGACGAGCACGCCGATGCCCGTGCCGCAGCCGCCGTCGACGACTCGCTCACCGGCGCGAATGCCAGCGCGCTCGACGACGCGCTCACGCTCACGCTCACGGACTCGCGGCGGGCGTCCTCGGGGGCATGAAGGCCGGCCGCCTACGGTGAACACGCTCCTTGCCGGTGCTCGTTCCTGCGCTCCTGCGGAGGGTTAGGGGTGAAGTCGCCTTTCGCTCTCTCCGACGCGAGCTAGGGTGCACCGCGAGGCATTCTCCCCGTCGCCCGCCCCGAGGTGTTCAAATGCAACGTTGGCTGTCCCTGCGCGTGCTCTTTCTGATGCTGCACGGTCTCGCTGCCTGTAGCGGCACAGTACCCGACGAGGCCATGCCGATGGACCCCGTGGACGATCGCGACTGCTTCGGCACGGTCGCAGGGCACGCCTTCCGTGACGCCTGCGGCGCGTGCGTGGGCGGCACGACTGGCAAGAGTCCGTGCGCGAGGGACTGCGCCGGCGAGCCGGGCGGCGCGGCTTTCATCGACGAGTGCGGCCAGTGCGTCGGCGGCAATAGTCACCGCGAAGCGTGCGTGAAGGACTGTACGGGCACCTGGGGCGGCACGGCCTTCATCGACGAGTGCGGCCAGTGCGTCGGTGGCACGAGCGACAAGCAGGCGTGCACCCAAGACTGCAACAAGGAGTTCGGAGGACTTGCGTTCATCGACGAGTGCGGCCAGTGCGTCGGCGGCAGCACGGGCCGGTCCGCGTGTGCCCAGGACTGCAGCCAAGAATTCGGTGGCGACGCCCACACCGACGCCTGCGGACGCTGCGTCGGGGGCAGCACCGGCCTCACCGCCTGCCAGAAAGACTGCAACGGGGACTGGGGAGGTCTCGCGTTTGTGGACGAGTGCGGGCAGTGCGTGGCCGGACACACGGGTAAGCTGGCCTGCGAGCGCGACTGCGCCGATGTGCTCGGCGGCACCGCTTACGTGGATCAATGCGGGAGCTGCGTGGGCGGCACCACCGGTAGAAGTCCATGCGTCACGGACTGCAACGGCAGCTGGGGTGGCGGCGCCAAGCTCGATGAATGCGGAGCGTGCACGGGCGGCGGCACGGGGAAGGCGGCTTGTACCAAGGACTGCAACGGCGATTGGGGCGGTAGCGCGCGCGTCGACGACTGTGGCACGTGCGTGGAAGGGCTCACCGGCAAGGCGGCGTGTGCCAAA
>CAYNOM010000471.1:0-5578 GCA_964398415.1 uncultured Polyangiales bacterium
GGGGCGCGGCGGGGCGGGTGCCCGACGCCGGCCGGGGGGCGCGGGCGCCCGCCGGGGCCCGGGGGGCGAGGTTTCCCGCCGGGGCCGGGGGGTGAGGTTCCCTGACCGGAGGGCGCACGTCAGCGCGCGCCGAGCTTCTGCACTGCAAGCCCGAGCAGCTTCTGGCAGTGCGCCTTGAGCGCTTCCTTCTGCTCTGAGACTTTGAACAGGCTTCCCCTCGCCGCGCAGGACATGCGGGTCGTCGGGCTCGTGAACACGCGCAGGTTCCCGCGAAACCAATACCCCACGAGGCCGCCCTCGATCTGCAGCTTGGTGAGGCCGTCGCGCTCGTAGCCCGCGGCCGCTTCGCGATTCAGTTTCTCGTCGTCTCGCTCGGCGCCGAACCAGATGCTCTGCTCTTTGCCCCCTGCCTGCCACACGTAGCGGCAGGTCACGCCCTTCGGGCTCCTGTCGGCGGGGCCTTGCGCGACGCTCTCGACACCGACGATTGACGCCACCTGCGCGGCCGTCACGACCCCGCAGTCGAGCGTCGTCGGATCGAAGGTCAGCGCGCCGACGGACGCGCCCGCTTGCGGCGGGGCTGGCTCCGCAGGGGAGTCGGCGCTCGCTGCACCGGGTGCCGCGGGGGCGGGCGGAGGAGCAGGCGGCTCGGGAGCCGCTTCTTCTGCACCTGAGCTACAGCCCATGGCGAGCACAAGGCCAAGAGTCAATGCTTGGAATTGCCAGAAATGTCGATTCACCGTACCTCCCTCATGCGCGAGTTTGGCCCGCGTCACCACTCCAGCTCGAGCGTCACGGCGCGGTGCGGGGCGTCCGCGGTGAGGCGCACTACGCCCTCTCGGTTGAGGAAGGGAAACACGCCGTAGGCGCTGCTCTGCAGAGACTCGACCCACGGCGCGCTCGCGACGCAGAATGCCGGCAGATCCATGTAGTGTAGGCGCGCCACGCGCTCGCTTACGGCCTCGCCACTCAGCTCACCGCAGTCTTGAAACAGCCCGAGCCAGCCCTTGGGCCACCACTGCACGGTCTTGGAGGGGTCTGCCCCGAACATGCGCAGCCACGTGCCGACCAGGGGCGACAGGATGGGCCCCCCCAACGCCTCCAGCGTGAGGTCGATGTAGAAGCGGTGGCACGCCCTCGGCCCCAGGGTAGCGAGCATGACGTCGGCGAGCATGACGTCGAGCTCCATCGGCAACCAGCTGCTGCCCAGCGCCGCCTCGATGCGCTGCCACTCCGGCGCGGGGACGGCCTGCGCGAATCGCTCGTACAGCGCGGGCTCGAGCCGGCGCTTCGCCAGGGACAACCACACCTGCAGATGTTTCGCGCGTACCCTGGGCTCGCCGCTCGGCATGAAGAGTCTCCCCAACTCGCCTTCGAGCATACCCGATCGGGGCGCGAGCAGCGCGAGTTGGTCCGCGCCGCTAATCGCGATTCAGAACATCGAGGCATCGGACAGGAGCTGGTCGACCCGCACACTCAACGGAGAGCGATGAACTTGGCGGCGAATTGTCCCTTGTAGAACGGGACAAATTCCGTGGCGTAGTCCGAGGTCGAGAGCACGCGGCCTTCATAGGTTTGCCGCAAGAGCAGCGTACGATGCACTTCCCACGGTTGGAATTCACCCGAGTGCAGTGGGTCTGAGTTGTTCATCCCCCACAGCATGAACGGGGCATACCAGGTGCCGTGGTTGAGCGAGGCCGACACGAGCAAGCTGTGCTCACCCGCGCTGGGTCGCGGTGACACACCACCCGTGAGCGACGAGATCGCCTGCGCACCGTAGTCCTGATCCTTGACCGGTTTCCAGACCCCGTCCTGCGAGATGGTGGCGTAGCTGGTGTACGCGGGCGTGTAACCCGGTGCATCCTGCCCGAGCGCGAGCGCCTCCACTTCGGCATCTAACGCGAGTCGTGGACGATAGCCGCTTGCCAGGCCCGAGGCGCGTAGCTGCTCCCACCAGTGATCGGCGATGAAGCGTTCAGGAACGTAGATCGCCCAGAGCATCTCGTGGTAGACGCGGCGGCGGTGGGTTTCGAAAACCTCTTCGGGCGACCCGTACTCACGACCGTCGAAGCTGGCCCTGTAGCCGCGATTCGTGCCGTTCGAAGAGTGTCCCGATGTTTCCTTGGTGATCGTGAATTTCTGGCCAGCATAGGTGTAACCCCAGGTCTGAGCGCCGAGTACGTTGTCTGGGCCCGGCAGCAGCAGCGAGTCGACTTGACCACCCGAGGTGGTGCCACTGGGCAGCGCGAAGCGCTCACGCGCCACGGTTTGCAGCACGCGGTGGCCATCGGAGAAGGAGCGCAAGGTGTCGAATCCATGAGCCAACGTAGCGCGCAAGCGGCTTGCCCCCTGGGAGTGGACGCTCGCTTCGAGCTCCTCGCGTGCCGCGGGCGAGAGCAGATCGAGGCAGTGCTGCACCTGGAGGCGTGCCACGTCCGAGTTCACACGAGGGTCGTTGGCACATCCGCCGATCTTGCCCGCGAGCTCGTCGAGGTGGACGTTCTCGATCTCGATCGCAGCGCGTAGGTCGACCGTCTGCATGAAAACGTGCAGAAGCCCGATGTGTCCGTAGCGCGTCAGCGCTGTGGGGTTCTCTCCCGAAGCGCGACCTTCCTCCGTGATCAGGGCTGCGAGAGCGTATTCGAGCGCCACGAGGTCCTGCAAGATCAAGTCGAGCTCGCTGGCGCTGGCGAGCTTGGCCGTCAGCGACTTGTCGCTCCAGCCGCCCGTCCTGTCGAGCAGCGCGCGATAGGAGGCAGCTTGCAGGGCGCTCTCCTTTTTCCGCAGCTCGTCCCACAGCGCATCGACTTCGTCGATCACTGCCCGTCGGGTTGCTTGGATCTCGCTGATGATCGCCTTGACGTGCTTGGCGAAGGGATCCTTGGTCGTGAACCCAGGAATCCCATAGGTCGCTAGCACTGACTTCAGCGCCGACTTCGCCACCGACGACAGCAAGTTGCCAGCCTGGGTGCAGGCGTTGCTGTGCACCAAGGTGGAGAGCTTGGCGTCCTTGGCGAAGCGCACGGGGCTGTCGCACACGGCCGCGTGAGCGCGGGGAATGGCAAGCATGGCGGCGAGCGACAAGAGGAGGCACCAGGCGGGAAGGGATAGGGGGTGTCTGCTTGGGTGAGAGCGGTACATGTATCCTCCGTGGAGCGCTCTGCGCTCACGTGCGTGCTGGAGCGGGGGAACCGTTGCTTCGGGAGGAGCTGGCGCGACTAGCGAGACCAGCAGGGATCCTCGTTGTACAGGTGATCGCAGGGTGCGAGTGCTTCGAGCTTGGCCTTGTAGGCACCCCAGATGGGGTGATAGTCCGCCGCCGCCTCGCTCATGTTGCGAGCGTGCGCGCTGCCGTCGAGCTCGAGGCGTTCGCCGTCGACGAAGATGTAGTGCTGCTGTCCCGCGCGCTTCCAAGCATCCTTGAGTGGCACGTTCGGCACTGGATCCTTACCGTTGACCCAGCGATGCGTCGCCCGGTGCAGCAGACTTTCGTAGGCCGTCTTCCAGTTGGCATCGCCGACCTTGGGCGAACCGAATGTGACTACGGCATCGATCGGCAGCCCCAGGTGGGTGGTGATTTGCAGCGCGAGCAGTTGCGCGACGGCACCACCGAGGCTGTGTCCGACGATCTGAATGGCGCGTGGACGCGCCGCGTGCAAGCGGGAGACTTCCCTCTTGACGTGGCTCCAGTAGAGGTCGTGGGCGTAGGCCAGAAAGCCCTGGTGAACCTTGAATCGAGGAAGGCTGCAGCCGGTGCGGTGGGGCTGCGTGCACGGTGCCCACCCGCTGCTGTACTGCTGGTAGGGGTCTACCATGTCGACGGCGTCGAGCTCGGTGATCGGAAAGAGTCCGGGAAAGACGTAGCTCCAAGGACTGTCCAACGCGTCGGCGTTCGCGATCCAATCCTCCCAGTCGTTGGAGCCCGATACGGCCACCATGATCAACCAGTCGTTCTCGGCTACGATCGCGTAGGGGCTGCGATCGAGCTTGGGGGACGCCGACACGAAGTTGAGGTCTACTCGCCGCAGCTTCTGGGCGCGCTTGTCATGCTCACCGTCTTCACCATCGTAGACGGCCTGGCTCGCCCACAGCGCGCGCAGGGTCATGTCCCAAATGCTGCGGCATTTTAGGCTCTGATCGCACATCAGCTCGGAGGCTGCGCAGCGTTCGACATAGCGGCCCGAGTCCAAGCACTCACAGCCCTGTTGGCCTGCGCACTCGTCGCTCAGACCCGATGGGGTCGCCTCGCAGTAGGAGCCGTTGCAGAACAACCCCGGATCGCAGTCGGGGGTCAGGCGCTCCGGCTGCCGCTGGGCCGCGAGAAACGCGTTGCGATACTCCGCTTCACCGCGACAGGCCTCGCCCTCTGTGCCCATGCGGATGCACTGACCGTCGACGCAGCCGAGGTTGGGATCGCAGTAGGTGGCGATCGCGCCTGTCTGGCCCCACCAGCAGCTCTCGTTCTCGCCCCCCGCCGCTTCGCAGATGCCCGCGTTGCAGCTCAACCAGTCGTCGCAGCCGCAGCCTGGGTAGCTGTAGTCCTTGCAGGCGCCGCACGCGAAGCCTTCGCTGCCGACGTTGGCCGCGTACCAGAGGATCGGGGTCTCGAATGGTGAGGCTGCCGCGCCCGTGGGGGTTAGGGCCGTCGAGATCAGGGTCGCCGCGGTAGCGGCGCGAGCGAGAGAGAAGCGCTGGAGGAGGTGCATGGGCTCGCCCCAAAGCAATCCTCGGGCCAGATCGGACGCGCCCATTGACGGCGGCCAGAGCTCGCCGGTGAGCCGGTGTTTCGGGCGATGCACGCGTGCTCGCACCACCTCGTTCGCGCGCTCATAGGCACGCGGGCCAAGCGTGGCCCGACGATGCAAGGCCATGGTTGGCCCATGGGCGAATAGTGGCCGAGCAGCGCTCCCTCAGGGGGCTTGGGGCGCTACCGAACACGCGTCGAGGTCGCGCCTCACGTCAGCGACAACCCCAGAGGTAGGCGTGGCTCAGCGAGTCGTTGCCCACCATGAACAGCGCGCCGGACGGGCCCGCCACCACGTGGTGATGGCTATCGCGCACGACCGGAATTCGCTCGGGCGCCGCGCCTTCGCGCGACAGATCGGCCCGCAGCGCGTGCGCGCTGACGTAAGTGCTGGCCGCGCAGTCGGGGGAGGCGTCGGCGCAGGGGTCGACGAGGGCGCCCACGAACCAGCGACCGCCTTGAAAGGCGAGGGCTGCGCGCACGGGCGGATCCGCAGTGAGCAACGAAGACGCATCGCCCACGGCTGCGGGCGCCTTGGACATCGCCACGCGCCGCAACATCAGCTTCGAGCCTTGCGCGTAGGCGACGAGGAGCGTGCTCTCACCGTCGTAGGCCAGGGCCGGGCGTGACACCTCGCCGCTCGCCAGAAGGAGGGGCTCGCCCAGCGTGCCATCGGCAGCGATCGCGGCGACTCGCAGCGCAGAAGCTTCGGGCACTTTCGCGGGGCTCACGTACACGAGGGCCGCGGGCTGGCTTGCTCCTGGCGTCGCGATGAGCTGAAAGGCGTCTGGCTCATCCGCGGAGGCGAGCGTGACGAGGGGGGACGGCTTATTC
>CAYNOM010000472.1:0-5569 GCA_964398415.1 uncultured Polyangiales bacterium
CGGATCGTCGTCGATCCGCGACCGGCTTCGAGCGCTCCGCAGACGTCGCCCGTCGCCGACGACGTTCTCATCGTGGCGTCCAAGCTGAAAGCCTACATTCGCGCGCGTTCCGGGATGAACACCTCGGAATCGGTGCTCGAGGAACTTTCGGACATCGTGCGGAAACACAGCGACCGTGCGATCGAAAACGCGCGTCTCGACGGGCGCCGCACGGTGATGGACCGCGACTTCAAGCCGCGCTGAACGCGTTCGTCGCAGAAGGCGGCGCGACAGGCGAGCACGATCCAGGGGGCGAGATAAAACGGGGCGAAGGTGGCGTGTCCTCCGCCGAAATGGAACGCGAAAAAGCCGCTGAAGGTCCACACGATGGCCGCGAGCCAGGCCGCGCTCTGGGAGGTGCCGTACTCGCGCACGCACAGCTCCCGCATCCCCCACGCCCCGAGGCCCGCGTGCACGACGAGCATGACCTTGATGGCGAGCGTCGTGCCGGTGAGAAAGCTGAGCCAGAAGAAGGGCGACAGCGTCTGATCCTCGGGGTTGCCCGAGATGGTGATGCCGCCGCAGAAGAAGGGATTCCACGCGGGCCACTCGCCGTAGCGGGAGATCGAGATGCGGGCGGCCTCCCAGTTGTGGTGGATCACCAGCCAGTCGTAGGCGCCTGTGCCCTCTGGAGGCACGAACAGGGCCTGCAGGAAGAACGCGCCGAGGATGAGGCCCACGACCGCGTTCGCGGCAGAGACCCACGCACGCTGCCCGCGTTCTGTGCCTTGCGTGGCGCCCGATCGCACGATTTCGACCCTTTGTGCTCCTCGAGCCTGCCCCGTCTCGCGTGGAGCGGGCGATTCTGTCATGTTCCCGGCGATGAGCACGAGCCCCAAGGACCAGGATCCAGACAGCGGCAAGAAGCGCATGCTCGAGGGCCTCGATGATGTGCGCGCCCAGCTCGACGACGTCGACCAACGCATCGTGGACGCGCTGGTGGAGCGCGATCGCATCGTGATGGAGGTGGCCCGACGCAAGGCCGACAAGGCGGACGGTCGGGTGCGCGATGCGGTGCGCGAGGAAGCGCAGCTCACGCGGCTCTCGGGCCAGGGCCAATCGGCGGGGCTCGACGGCTTCTACGTCACGCGCGTGTTTCGCGAGGTGCTCGATCACTCGGTGCGCTTGCAGCAAGAGTTTCTCGCGCGTCAGAAAAATCCCGGACGCGATCCAGAGGGGCTGCTCGTCGTGGCCTATCAGGGCGTCGACGGCGCCTACAGTCACATGGCCGCGATGCGTCACTTCGGCCCGCGCGGCGGCGATGTCGAGTTCCGCGGCTACCCCACCTTCCGCGACATGATGGAGGCGGTGCGCGATGGTCACGCGCACTACGGCATCCTGCCCATCGAGAACACCACGGCAGGATCGATCAACGACGCCTACGATCTGCTCGCGCAGATGGACCTCTTCATCGTCGGCGAAGAGGTGCAGAAGGTCGACCACTGCCTCGTGGCGATCGAGAACGTGCCCTTGAGCCGCATCCGTCGCGTGTTCTCGCATCCACAGGCGCTCGCGCAGTGCTCGAACTTTCTCTCGACGCTCGCCGATTGTCACGTCGAGTCGTTCCTCGACACGGCCATGTCGGTGCGGCGCGTCGGCGAAGAACAGGATCTCTCCCAGGCCGCGATCGCAGGCGAGGAGGCGGCGCGGCGCTACGGCCTCACGGTGATCAAGCGCGACATCGCCAACCAGAAAGAGAACTACACGCGCATGGTCGTCGTGGCCGTGCAGCCCGAGCAGGTCGACCCGCGCCTTCCCTGCAAGACGTCCCTGATCCTCGCCACGAAGCACGAGCACGGCGCGCTGCTCGATTGTCTCAACGTGCTCGCCGAGCACGATCTGAATCTGACGAAGCTCGAGTCTCGCCCGCGTCCGCACACCCCCTGGGAGTATCTGTTTTACGTGGATTTCGAGGGCCGCGCCGACGATCCGCGCGTCATCGAAGCGCTCGATGCCCTGCGCACGAAGACGAGCTATCTGCGCGTGCTCGGCTCCTATCCGGGGCGCACCACGCGCGACGCACGTCCCGCCGATGCACGGCCGGGTGCTCGCGCCGCAGGCGCACCGCAACGACCGCGCGCGCCGATGCCGATCGGCCGCATCGAGCAGGGTCCGGTGCGCCTTCACTCGCGTCGCCACTGCCCCGACGACACGCTGATCGAGGTGGGCTCGGTGATGTTGGGCGGAAAAGACGCGGTGGTGATCGCGCGCGTGCCCGACTACGAGCACCGCGAGGGCTTGCTCGACACGGCGCGCGCCCTCAGGGGTGCGGGGGCGAGCATGCTGTACGCCCCCTGCTTCGAGCCCAGCATTCGCGATCGCTGCGACACCTTCGGCGCCGACCCGCTCGAGCTGCTCGAGGAGGTGGGTCGCATTGCGGGCTTGCCCATCGTGGCGCAGGTGCTGCACCCCTCCGACGTCGACAAGGCCGTCCAGCGCGCAGACGTGCTGCTCGTGGGTAGCGCGTACATGGAGAACATGGCGCTGCTCCGCGAGGTGGGGCGTGTCGACCGCCCGGTCATTCTCGAGCGCTCCGCCATGGCGTCCCTCGACGAGTGGCTGTCGGCCGCCGAGTTCGTGCTCGAGCGCGGCAATCAACGCGTGATCCTGTGCGAGCGCGGCATCCGCACCTTCGAGCGCAGCACCCCGAGCACGCTCGACCTCGGCGCAGTGGCGCAGCTTCGCGAGCTGTCGCATCTGCCGGTGCTGGTCGACCCTTCGCACGCCACCGGGCGCGCGCGTTTGGCCCTGTCGCTCGCCGAAGGGGCGCGTGCCGTCGGTGCCCACGGGGTCGTGCTGGAGGTGGCGAGTCAGTCCCCGCATGGCGAGAGCGCCGTCGGCATCGGCGAGCTCGCCGAGCTCATCACGCGCCTCGCCCAACAGGGCGGTCGCTGAGTGGCATGATGCGACGTGGGTTTACGACAGCCCTCGCGGTGCTCGCCCTCGCGGCGGGTGGGCTTCTGCTCGTCATCCTTGCGGGCTTCTTTCCCGCGCTCGAGCCCGCGTCGCCCGCGATCGAGAAGGCGCACGTCGAGCCGAATGCGCCCGAGCCTTCGACTGCACCGCTGACGCCGGAGGTGGCCCTCGAGCCCCTGATCGCCGAGTCGTTTGCGCTGTGCGATGCACCGGCGCGCGGGGCGCGCATCGAGCCTGCCACCTTGCCTGGCGTCGAGCTCGCGTTCTTCGCATGGTGCAAGGACGGCTATCAGCTGTTCGCCCTCGACGGGCAGCCCGACGGCACGTCGCTGGTCACGCGTCTCGCGCGCTTCGAGAGTCGCGTGGAGCTTGCGGCCGGGGCATTTGCGGCCGACGTGACCGGCGATGGGGTGTCGGATCTGGTGCTCGCGGTGTCGCCGGCGGCCGGAGTGATTCACGCGCCGTTCAGTGGCGCCTACCTCGTGCGAGGCAGACAGGCGGGCGGCTACGAGGGGGCGCGTGCGCTGGTCGAGATGCCCGTTTCGGGTCTCGCGGTGGTGCGGGCCACGGGCGGGGCGTCCGACTTCGTGGTGCTGACGCGCGGTGACGTTGCCGCCCAGCGACCGGGTGAGTTGCTTTGGTTCACGGGAGGCGTCGCACCGGTGAAGCGGGCTCAGGTCACGGCGGGTCTCGATCCCCGCGATGTGGTCGTGGCCTCCGTCGACGATGACGAGCGTCCCGACGTCGTGGTGGCGGTGTCTCAGCCGGGACGCGTGCGTTGGTTTTCCTGGGATGTCGAGGGGGCGAACCTGAGCGCGCACGAGCACCCGCTAGCCGATGCGACACAGCTCTTGTTCGCGGGACGCCGCCTGCTCGTGCGCACGACGCTCGACCTGTTCGAGCTGACGAGCGGCGCTGCTCCCGCGCTCGCGCCTTGGGCCAAGGGGGTCAACCTCGGGGCGGCCGTAGCCTCCGATCTCGATCGCGATGGGGTGCTCGACGTGCTCGCGGCCACGGCCGCGGGACTCGCGTTTCTGCCGACGCCCGCGCCCGCAGACGCGCGCGACCTGACATTGCCGGACGGGCAGCGCGCGGCGGACGTCGATGCGCCGAGCGACGCTCTCGGTCGCCCTCGGCCCCTGCTCACGACCGTTCCCGCCTCCGGCGAAGGGCCCTTGACGCTCGTGCTCTTGCCTGCGCCGCCATGGCCCAACGCCGAGCGGCTCGTGACGAACGCCGGCAGCGTGCGCGATGCGCCACGGGTCGCGCAGATCCCCCTGCGCTGACCCTGCGGGGCCTGATCAGAACGCTCGTCTCATGGACATGCCGAGGCGGTGCCTGCTCGCCATCGGCAACACCAGGGTCGTCACCTCCTGCCGCCTCTCGCGAAAGGCGCAGAAGATCGCGGCGATGGTGCCGAGGCCTGCAGCCCCGAAGCTGACGTTGGCGAGCACCACGTTTCGCCTGCCGCGCTCCTCGAGCTCGCGAGCCTCGCTGGAGCTGTTCGCCGCGCCCTTTGCGTTCAGCTTCGACTGCTCACGGGCGTTGGAGCGTGAGGCCAAGGCGAAGGACAAGCCGGCTCCGCCCGAAAGAGCCGCCACGCCGGCGTAGGTGTACCAGCGCGCGTAGAACGGGCGGCGCCGTGGCTTCTCGTTGTCGTGCGAGTCGAGCGGCGTCACGTTCACGCTGAGCCTCTCGTCGAGAAGGTTCGCGGCGTGACGGTAGCGAGCTGCTTCGATCGCGGTCTGAGGGGGAGCGAGGGATGCATCCTCGGCGCGTGAAGAGCCGACGTCGAGGCCCATGCAGAGGCCGTGCATCAAGACGAGGATGAGCAGGCGCATCCTTGGCGTCACCACTGAATCCTCCGCCGTACGGAGCGTCGCGATTCGACCTGGATCCTGAGCGTCTTCACGCGACCGTCGGCGGTGACCGCACGGAGCGAATGGAAGCCGGGCGGGACCTCGACGGCATGCAGCGGAGTGACGCCGAGCTTCTTGTCGTCGAGATAGATGGTGGCGCCGGGATTCGAGCCCACGAACAGCTTGCCCGGGATGGCCGACGCCGCGGCCTGGTGGGGAGCTGGCTTGGCAGGACGACTCGGTGCGCGCTTTTCGACCGCAACACCGCGCGGCCTCGCGGCGCGAGCGATGGCGCCGGGGCGCTCAGTGGCCGAGGGGCGCGCTTGCGCTGGCTCTGTAGCGCGCGCCTCCGGTGCCTGGGGGGCGCGAGACGGGGGCTCGGCGAGGCCGATCGCCCCGTCTTGCACGGGCATCGAGCGCGCCTTCGCCTGGTCCACCGGGCTCGACGGGATCTGTGCGGGCAAGATGCTTGCAATTCCCACCGAAGCGACTGCCAGGATCACCGCAGCGATCATGCTGTGCTTGGTCGCGAGCCGCTGGACGCCGGATTGCCCTTCGACGTCTTCGGGGGTCTGGGCTTGGACGCTTTCGGGGGTCTGGGCCTGGACGTCTTCGGGGGGCTGGGCCTGGACGTCTTCGGGGGTCTGGGTTTGGACGTCGTCGGCGGCTTGGGCTTGGACGTTGTCGGCATGACCGAGGGAGGGAGCGCTCCTTTGGAACACGCTCGGCATCGGGGGCAGCTCCGCGAGATCCCA
>CAYNOM010000473.1:0-5567 GCA_964398415.1 uncultured Polyangiales bacterium
AGAGCAGCAGAGCCGTCGTAGTCCAATGCCTGTGGGCGCTTCGCGCGCGTAGCTTTTGCATAGCGGAGCACCCTAGCGCGCAAGGAACGCCTGCCCAGGTGGCTTTGGGGTGACAGGCACACGACCCGCGATGTCACCCTCGCGCACTCTGCTTCTCAGCAGGCTGCCCAATGTGGAGATCACACGTCTGCGGCCGATATGCCCGTGGCTGTCGTTGAGCGACTTGAAGTGATCGAGACCGAGCAGACAGATCGACAGAAGCACGCGATGCCTGCGGGTACGCAAATGGGAGCGCTCAGCGGGGGCCTTCGAGAGGTGTTCGCGTGATCGCGAGGGCGTGATGAAATCGCGCGGAACTTTACTGTTTCGCTGACGGGCGGGTCGTGGACGTGTCGTAGCGATTCTTCCACCTAGTATGGTCAGAACGCGACAAGAGTCGCTCGTCGATGGTGTGGCGAACCTGGCATCGAGTTTCGATCCCGGCGAGTAGATCCTCGTCTCCCTGTGGGGTGGGGCACTCGAAGCGCTTTCCCCTGAGCCGGCCGAATCGGCTCACGACTCTCACAAGGTACTAGCCAGGGATGGTTGGGGTGACTGTCGCACCCAAGCGCCGGTGGTGGCTGCGCGAGCAGCTACTCCCCATGGGTAGACAGATCACGGGCCAAAAGTAGGGGATTCATCATGCAAATGACCAAGGTTGAGCGACGGATTCACGTGGGTAGAGTGGCAGCAGGTCCGCGCAAGCACGCGCCTGGATTGTCTTGGGCGACTGTGGGGCTGTGCGCATTGCTTGCCGCCGGAGCGTGCGCGCCGCTCGATGACGACGTGGGACCAGACTCAGGCGTGGACACCTTGGAAGAGAACGCACCCGACCTCGTTGAAAAGGCGACCATCCCAATCACGAGTTTCACGAAAGTGTTCATCCTGGGAGACAGCCTGTCAGACCAGCACAACCAGTACGAAAGTCCCGTGCCAGCCTGCCCGAACCGCGGCATCGGCTACTGGAACGGTCGCTTTGCCAACGGGTACAACTGGGTTGACTACGTCACGCAGGACAACGCGGCGCTCAGTTCCAAGATTCGCAACTATGCCACTGGAGGCTCAAAAGTACTCGTACCGGCGATATCGAGACCGCAGCTGAGGAGTCAGGCGCAGAAACTCGTCAAGGAAAACCCAGCCAGCACCGTCAGCAACTCTCTCGTCGTCGTGTGGGCGGGAGCGAATGACCTGAAGGAGACCGCGGAGCTGTCTGATCGCGATCGACCCCCAGCCGATAGATTCGGCTACGACGTGGCCGATGAGCTCGAGACCAACGTAATCGAGTACCTCGCTGGGCAAGGCGTCGATCACTTCGTAATCATCGGGGTGCCTCGCATCGATCGCGTGCCGGTCGCGAGGAACTGGAGCTTCTTACAGAGGAACTGGATGGCGTCCGCAGCCAACAGGGTCAACACCAAGCTCAAGGCGTACGCCGCCGCCCACGATTACGTGTTCGTGGACGTTGCAGCGAGGATCGGTGAGGTTCTCGATCATAGGGTGAGCTCGATCAACATGACGGACACGACCGAGCCCTGCCACACGCATGCGCCCTGCCTGTCGGGTTTTGGCGTCCGGTACCATGAGAAGGTGTGCGCCAAGAAGATGTTCTTCGATGCGATGCATCCGACGACACTCGCCCAGTGCGGCATCGCCAAGTGGATCGAACGAGCCATCTCCAGCCAGTACACGATCTCAGGTGGGGAACAGAGCCTCGAGTCCTGCGCAAAGCGAGAGGCCGCAGGCCCCTACGGAGGAACCGCGGCTCGGCCGATCCGCTACGATGTTCAGACTGCGGTCAACCCGACGGCCGTCACCTGCCAGGCTCGCTGCGTCCCGGGGCGTTGGACCGGAGCCAAGGGAAATGTGAGTCTTCCGAATCCGGTCTCACAGGGTGGATCGACCGCGGTCGGATGGTGCGCTTGTGACGCGGGTGGCTACTTCGAAGCGGAGCTGCACGACGGGAGCTTCAACACGAGGCGTCTCTCCAATAGCACGGGCCATACCGGCACGGGCTTCGAGGACTACCAGGGTATCGGCGCGTGGGTTGAGTTCGATGTCGAGGCGCCTATCGCGGGGTCCTACTCGCTGAGCTTTCGCTACGCGGCTGAGACGAACCGTCCCTGCGAGCTGCAGATCGATGGAAGGACCAGGGCGCCACTCGGGTTCGCGGCAACCAACTCGTCGCGTTCCTGGCGGGTTCAGTCTGTCCCGGTGACACTGACTCCCGGACATCACACGGTGCGTGTCAAGGCAACCCGCAGCAGCGGCCCGAATCTGGATGCGATGTTCGTTCGCGCGCCCATCCATGTCATGGGCACGGGCTCCAAGCGTCTCGCTTCGGCCGCCTCTTCCTACACGCTCGCAGCCAACGTCAATGCTGCCGGTGCGCACAAGCTCATCGTGACGGTCTCTGGCGAGCGCGACCGCAAAGACCCGAACACGTCGATTGTCGGTGTAAGGTTTGGCGGCGTAGCGCTGACCAAGGCGGTTCAGGCCAAGAACTATGCAGAGGGTCCAGTGGCCATCTACTACCTCGATAGCCCCCCCGAGACCGGCTCGCTCGTGGTGACGACGAGCGGAACCTTCAACGGTGTCCACGCTTCGTGGTTGTTGGTCCAGGGCACCGCTGCCGGTCTGGTTGGCTCGGGGTCCAACCGGGCGGGCAACTCTGTCGACTTCATCGGAGCGGGGCTGGTCGTGACCGCCTACCATTCGGATGGCGCGACTCTGGCTCCCCACGCTACGGCCCCGATGCACGCACTGATGACGTCCAAGAACCCAAGCTCTGTCGGCGCGGCGGGTTACCACATCAAGGATGATCCGGTCACTTCCTACTCGTTCGTTGGAGGGGGCGCAGGTCCGGTGACTGTCGGCGCGATGTTCGTGCCACGATAGGCTTTCCTGTTGTGGCTCAAGTGACCGCGTGACGCGGGGCGTGAATCGACTACCACTCATGGGGAGCCGTCATGTGCGCATCACCGCCTTCGTTCGTGCCCTCCACGCGCTTCATTCAGCCGCCCCAAGCGGGCCTGTGGTTCGTGTTCCGACGCCGGGAGCTGCTCGTCAGCGACACGTTCGGAGTTCCCCACGTGCCCTCGATCGAGGCCCTGGGTTTTGCAGCCTTACGCGTGCAGTTTCTCGGTCACTTGAATGGAGAAGCCTGCTTTTCCGCCGAGCTTCCCCACGATAGCGAAGCGCCGCGCGGCGCCCAGTTTCGCGACCTGAGGCAGCTCTACGGTCGCGTGCGCGACGAGTTGATGGGGGTCGCCGCGCGCGCAGTGCAGATCATGGACTGGGATCGCACGCACCAGTTTTGTGGCGCCTGCGGAGCGCGCACGGAGCCACACGGTAAGATGCGTTCGCGCGTGTGCACCGATCCGAGCTGCAAGCTCGAGCACTACCCTCGCATCTCACCGGCCATGATCGTGGCAGTGGAAAGGGACGAGGAGATTCTGCTCGCACGCTCGCCCCACTTTCCGCCTGGCATCTTCAGCACCCTCGCGGGCTTCGTGGATCCCGGCGAAACCATCGAAGAGGCCGTGCATCGCGAAGTGTTCGAAGAGACGGGCTTGCACGTGCGCAACGTGCGCTACTTCGGCAGCCAGTCCTGGCCCTTTCCAAACTCGCTGATGCTGGGCTTTCAGGCGGACTACGCGGCCGGCGAGCTCGAGCTCGATCCGGAGGAGATCGAAGACGCAGGCTTTTTTCGCTTCGATGCTTTGCCGCCCATGTTCCCGGGCCGGGTCAGTATCTCGCAGTGGCTGATCCAGGATTTTCTCGAACGCCACGGTCGATCGATGTGACGCGCGCGGGCGCGCTATGTTTGTCCCCCCATGAACGACTACATCCACGGCAGCACGGACTCCACCGAAGTCGCACGCCTCGAGAAGCAGGCTCGCTTCTGCGCTGCCTGGTTCTTACCCTCTTTCGATGCCGCGCCCGGCATGCGCGTACTTGATCTCGGTACCGGCATCGGCGCCATGGCGGAAGAGCTGCACGCGCGCTTTCCAGGCATCTTACTGACCGGTCTCGATCACAGCGCAGCGCAGCTGGCCGTGGCGCGCGAGCGCCATCCTGTGGCTGAGTATGTGCGCGGCGACGCCGCTTACATGCCTTTTGAGGACGAGAGCTTCGATCGCGTGCACGCGTCCTGGCTCCTCGAGCACGTGCCCAATCCAGGTGCTGTGGTTCAAGAAGTAAGGCGCGTGCTCAAGCCAGGCGGGCTTGCGTGCTTCGTCGAGGTCGACAACGCCACGCTGCAAAGCGAACCGCTGCTTTCATCGGTGCGCGAGCTCATGGCTCGCCTCGACACCGCCCAGATAGCGGCAGGCGGCGATCCCTACGTGGGGCGCAGGCTCAAGACGCTGTTCGAGGCTGCCGATTTCTCAAACGTACAGGTCGCATCGCACACCCTGCATGGCAGCGCCGCCGATCCCGCCTTCTTTCGGGCCTTCGTGGACGAGTTCACGGAGATCTTCGAGAGTGTCGACGAAGCCCTCGGCCCCCAGGTCCACCACCTCATCACGCAAGCGGTGCAAGAGTTGCGTGCATTGCCGACACGCGTCGGGACGAGCTTCTCCTACTCACCAGTCATCGTGCGCGCGTTCCGTTGACGCTTCGACGCCGATCCGTACGGTGGAATGACCGCACGGAGGCGCTTCGAAGTACGCGACGGATTGGGCTCCTTTGGCAGTGAGCGCGAGCGATGTGATGGCCCGGCCGGGCCGGATGCCTCGAAGAGGGACCGGCGTTTGAAAGAGCGAAAGAGCTATCTGCTCGCATGGAACAGAGAGCGGTCGTTTGACGCCAGTCACCTAGAGTTGCTTGCCAACAAGGGCGAAGCCACGCAGCGCCACGGATGGGGTGAGCCGCGCTGGATCGGTCTTCGAGTCCTGGAGACGAATCAGATACGTCGCCGCATTGCCCGCTACCCCGACGTAGAGTCCGCGAAAGAGGCTGACCGTTGCGGTCATGTCGACGCCAAAGAACGGCACTGCCGAAAGCCGCGAGGGTGTCGCCTTCATCGCATCGAACTCTTGCCTGAAGAGAGCCAGCCCGGATCCGATGCCCAACTCGAACGTCAGGGGATGGACATCGAACGCTCGGCCCAGATGAGTTTCCAGGTCGTACTCGGTCACCGCGGTGTCGACGAAGGTCGCATGGCTCTCGCTCGTGCATCGCGCGAAGCGAAGGGCGGTGCTCACGGCCTCGAAGTCGAGCGCATATCCCGCCATGGCACCGATACAAGCGCTCTCGGCATTCGGGAGGGCCGAGCGCACGAGAAATCCGACCTGAGGTCCATGCGAAAACCGAGACGGCCGCGCACCTTTCCGAACCAGTCGCGCGTACTCGACGCGTTTCAGCCGGTCGACCTCGACGTCGGTGGTCGTGCCGGCCGTCACCTCCACGAACCCCTCGAGCAAATAGTCGTCTCCCATCCCGCGCACGAAGTAGCTGCCCGCGCGCACACTGAGCACGCGAGCCGGGGTCTCGGGGCCCAGCTCGAAGACGACCGGCCCCTCGGGCCC
>CAYNOM010000474.1:0-5531 GCA_964398415.1 uncultured Polyangiales bacterium
TCGCGCTCGACATGACGGACGCAGGTTACATGGTGACGTCGTCGTCGTTCATCGCGTCCTCACTCGACGTGGCCTGTGACACGAAGGTGGCGGGCTTCGGCGGCTTTTTCTCGGGCGAGGGTCTGTTCGTGCTGCGTTGCACGTCACAAGCCAAAGGTAAGCTTTTGGTGGGCGCGTTCGGTGGCGTCGAACGGCTCGAGTGTGATGGCTCGCTCGTCATCGACACGGGCCACCTCGTGGCCTGGGACGCCAGCCTTCGCTACCAAGTGGGTAAGAGCGCCTCGGGCTTCATCGCGTCGTTTCTCTCCGGCGAGGGCCTCGTGTGCCACTTCGAGGGTCAGGGCCACGTGTGGATCCAGACACGAAACCCCGCAGAATACGGACACGCCGTGGGTCGGCTTCTGCCACCGCGCAAGGAGTGAGCATGCATCACGAGCTCGTTCAACGACCCGACTTCGGCATGGTGCACGTCACCTTCGACGCACCCGGCGAGCAGTTGCTCGTCGAGTCGGGGGCGATGGTCGCCAAAGACACGGCCCTGCAGATGCAGACCGCGATGCGGGGTGGCATCTTGTCGGCGGCGAAGCGCAAGCTGCTCGGCGGCGAATCGCTGTTTCAGAACACGTTTACGGCCACGCAGGCGGGGCAGACGCTGTGGCTCGCGCCAGGCCCCGAGGGTGACGTCGAGGTCTTCCCGCTGCAGGGCGAGCCCTTGTACCTCTCGTCGGGCGCCTTTCTCGCGTGTACACCGAGCGTGACCCTCGACACGAAGTGGGGCGGTGCGCGCGGCTTCTTCAGCGGAGCGGGCCTGTTCTTGCTGAAGGCCGAGGGCCGGGGCCCCCTGTTTTTCAGCTCCTACGGCGGCATTCACGCGGTCGACGTGGACGCGCGCGGCTACGTCTGCGACACGAGCCACATCGTCGGCTTCACCGGCGGCCTCGACTTCGACGTGAGAAAGGTGGCAGGCCTGAAGAGCCTGTTCCTCTCCGGCGAGGGCCTCGTGTGCGCCTTTCGCGGTCGCGGCAGGCTGTGGATCGCCACGCGCAACGCGGGCGGGCTCGCGTCGTTTCTCAATCCGTTTCGGCGCGTCGAGAGCTCATCCTCGAGCGCCGGCGACGACTGAGAGGGGACGAGACTCACGGCAAGCGTACGGAGGCCCGTTGCCGGCCGCCTGCGGTGGACAAGCTCCTTGCCGGTGCTCGCTGCGCTGCGCTCCTCGGAGCATGTCCCCCTGCGGCGCACCCGAGCTTCAGAAAGCCGAAGCTCGGCGGACGAACGTGGTGCTGAGTTGGTCACGTGGGAGCCGGATTGGGACGCCCTCGTGGTTGGGGTGGTGAGGGCGGCTTGTGGGAGGGGCGCCAACGCTCAGTCACGCGACCTGGTGCGCCACCGGTGCGGCAACCAGTGGTGCGCCACCGGCGTCATTGGGGACCGTCGTTGGGGACGGTCCTTCCAGATTGACACACCGTACGTCCGTCGAAGGAGCGCAGGAACGAGCACCGGCAAGGAGCATGTCCACCGCAGGCGACCGGCCACAGGCCTCCGTACGCTCGCCGTGAGTCACGTCCACAAGCGCGAGAGCGTTCGGACCTGCGACGCCCTCTTCAATCGTTTAGATCCCACGTCATCACGAAGTTCAGATCGAACTCGGCCTCGGCGTCCTTACCGTTGACCACGACCTCCACACAGCCTGGGCCAAAGCCGCCGAAGCGCACGAGGTCACCGTTGTTGGGCAACGGGCGCGCCTCGCTGCGTGGGTTTGCGTCGTCGAGATAGCCGTTGAGCTGATAGATGCCGTTCTTGACGCCCTCGAAGGTGAGCGCGACGCGCGCCTTGGGGTCGCTCAGATCCACGTTGAGCTGCTCGAGCGTGTAGAGCGGAGGGGGCGGGTTGCCGGTAGCCTCGAAGCACGTCTCGCTCAGCGTGAACAGGGCGTCGCCGACGCCATCGCCGCCCTCGCCGACGTCCACCGAGCGCGTCAGGGCGAAGGTCACCGCGTAGGTGTTTGGATCGTCCGTGTCGATGTCGGAGGGGTCTACACCCGAGCCGCCGCCCTCGCCGAGCACGCCGCCGCGGTCGTCCGCCATGGTGCCCGTGAGGTTGAAGGGCATCACGTAGTTGAGCGCAAGCGTCACGCCCTCGACCAGCTTGCCGCCGGAGACCTCCACCTCCACGCAGATGGGCGTCGCGGCCTTGAACATGGCCAGGTCGCCCTTGCCTGGGAGATCTTCGTCCTGGTCTGCGTTGACCACGTCGTCGAACCAGGTCGAGGCCTGGTACACGCCATCCGCGAGGCCGCTGACCTCGAAGGCGATCTTGGCGTCGTCGTCCGAGAGATCGGCCTCATCGACGTCGATCTTGGCGAGCAGCTTGGGCGCCGTCCCCGCCTTGGCCAGACACTCCTCGGCGAGCGCGATGTGTAGGGCGCCGACACCGTCGCCGTCGTCGCTCAGCGCAACGGTGCGCGTGACCTCGCCCCGGATCATGCCCACCCCGGCGGGGTCGATGGCCTGACCTTTGACGACCTCAACACTCTCGTTCGAGCCGCAGGCGCTCGCAATCAACAGCGAAAATCCCCCGAAAAGCGCGGCGGCCCGATGTCCCTTGTCCATGTGTCCCTCGCGGATGCCAAAGTGAAGTGAACGGTGTTCACGGCATACCGCATCGGGGCTTTGGAGCGCAACGCTCAGCGCACGATGGTCACGGGACAGGGCGCGTGGTGCACCACCTTGTTGCTGACGCTGCCGAGCAGCAGCTCTTGCACCTGCGAGCGCCCGCGCGAGCCCATCACGATCATGTCGGCCCGGATCGATCTCGCCACCTCTACGATGTGCTGCGCAGGATCTCCGAGCGCCACCTTGCATTCGCGCGGTGCGAGGCCGAGCTGCTTCTTGGCCCCCTCGAAGCTGCTGCGAGCCACCTCGCTCTTGACGCTCTCAAGTTGATCCGACGAGAGCGCCACGAGGCCCATCGTCGCCGCAGAGTGCAGATCGTAGACGTGCAAGAGCACCACCTCCGCTCCCTGCGCGCCTGCCAGCTGGCCCGCGAGCTTTGCCGCATGGGCCGCGCCCGTCGAGCCATCCACCGGTACCAAAATCGTCCTCATCGTCGCCCTCCGAACGTGCAGGTAAGCACACGTCACATGAACGCCACGAACATGCAGCTCGATGGCGTTCATGCGGCAGTATGTGGCGCTCTCAGGATGGGCGCAGCTTTTCGCCCCTGGCCTTTTGGAGCGTGCGATAGAGCGCGCGCAGATCGCCTCGGCGCAAGAGCCGCCCGAGAGCGCGGCTGTGCTCATCCGAGCTCTGGAGTAGCTCCAAAGCCAGGGCCGCGAGGGCCCAGCGCGGCACGCTCAGGGCGGGTTCGTCGGCACGCTCGCGAAAGGCTTGCTTGCGGCAGGCGTCCGAGCAGAAGCGGCGGGGTCGACCACGGCCCTCGACCGAAAGTCGCGCTCCGCAGCACTGGCACTTCACAGGCTGAAGCGGCATGTCCGTGCCCCCGCTCAGTGGCGGCCGTGGCCACCGAGCTCCGCGTAGTCGCGGACCTTGCGCGGCGAGCCACGCAGGAAGTCCTCCATCACGCGCTTTCGTGCCGGCAGGAACGTGCTGGTCAGGGCGTCGGAGATCGGGTAGCGCAGAACGCCGTCGACCTCCTCCAGGCTGCGCTCATCGACGTGCGTGAAGCCGAGCGAGCTGGGCCAGGTCAGGCCTGCACCGAGATCGCGGTCGTTCGAGAAGCGGTGGCAGCCCGCACAGGACTGGGTCTGGGCACGCGCGATGATGTCGATGGGCTCGAGGTCCGACCCGATGCGATCGAGCTCCTCTTGGATGTCCGCCGCGAGCTCGCCGTCGTCGGCGAACCAAGCGAGATAATCGGTTTCGATGCCGCCCGAAGCCTGACTCTGGGCGGAGTTGAAGACATCGTCGATCTGCATGGCGATCGAAGTGACCTCGTCCGCGGCGAGGGCCTGCACCTGACTCACGAAGAGCTGCTGGAAAGCGGCCTGCTTCGGATGGGTCGGCTCCTCCGCGAACAGCGGACCGTAGGGGTTCACCTTGTTGGTGACCGGCACGAACGTGAGCGAGCACTCGCGCTTGCTGCGCTTGCTGCGCTTGCCTCTCTTCACATGCTTCGCGTGCTTGCGACCATGCCCACACTGCACGTCACCGCGGTCATCGGTGCACTCGTACTCGAGCTTGAACTCACGCAGTGACCACGAGCGCTGCTCGAGCCCGTCCTGCACGAACTGGTTCGTGCGCACCTGTCCCAGGTTGTCCGGATTGTTGCCGAAGTGGTTGATGTGAATGGCGGGCGCGATGTCGCGCTCGAGACCCTTGAAGTAGAAGCGCTCGAGCAGCTTGGCCCGCTTCTTCACGTCGTCGACGCGCGAAAGCTCGGCCCAGAAGTTGACGATCGAACGACAGCCGCGAAGACCCTCGCTGGGAGACGGGTTCGGCAGCGCCGCTTCGAAGATGATCGTGTTGCGATCACGGTTGTTGGTTTGGCCGCTCTGCTTCGCGTACACGATGCGAAACTCACCGCAGCTCGCGCCGTCCTCGCTCGCCAAATCGAAGCGGCTGAACAGGCCCACGGGGATGTAGGCGCACGCAGCATCCTTGAAGGGATTGCACGCGGCCTGGGCCCCCTCGGCGGGCGCAGGGCGACAGCCGTAGGGAAAGCCGTTGATCACGGGTCCGAGCTCGCCGTCGACCTCATCGTCGCAGTGGGGCCCTTCGAAGCGCCCCTCTGCTTGTGGATTCTGCGTGTCCCACCACTGCTGAAACAGCGTGGTCGCGTCGAGTCCGCGCACCTTCGCCTGGTCGACGAGCTGGTTCATCACGCGCTCGAACGGGAAGCGCGCCAGAATCGGTTGATCGGTGATCGCGAGCGAGCGACGCGGATCGATGCTCACCTGTGGTTGGTAGCGCAGTGCCGCCTCCGTGCGAGCGAGCGCCACTTCCTCTTCCTGCGCCGCATCCTCGAAAGCCTCGGGCTCTCCGACACACGCCGAGAGCGAGAGCGCACAGCCAACCATCTTAATCTTCGCGGAACCCATCACATGACCTCCGGACGCTGCTTGAGCAAGCGGGGGGCCAAGGGCGATTTCCCGTGTACTTTCCGTGCCCAGGTAAGCTGAGCCACCGCCCCAGGGGCGTACCTGCCGGACGGTTTCCCGAATCTCGGGGGTCGACATTCCGCTTTCCGGAGGTCGCGCGCGCCGGCGCGACGAAACGCGACGAATCTGAGGAAATCATGAGTCGACGAAACGCGACGAAACCCGTGGTCCAGGCGACGAAATGCGACGAAATGGATAGAGATGCCGGGTCAGACGAGAGACCACGTGCGACGAAATGCGACGAAATGCCTGTGCGCTCGAGATGTGTCGCGTGCGCGTGACTTCACTGCTGCCGAGATCGATCACGCCTGTCGTGGTAGGACGGCGGCATGCCCATCCGCTTGCATGTGCTCTTCGTGTTGGTCACCGTCGCCTGTCAGCCTGGGTGTGGGCACAGGGTCGCGCCTGAAGC
>CAYNOM010000475.1:0-5530 GCA_964398415.1 uncultured Polyangiales bacterium
CGAGGAGCTCAAGGCCGCGATCGAAGCCGATCCTGAGATCGACGACTATGGAGATCTCGTCGAACGCTTGAAGACCGGCGAAGTCGACGTATTGCCCAAAGCGCCCGTCACGACCGAACAAGATGCTGGCATGGCCGAACGAGATGCTGGCATGGCCGAAGACGCCGGCAGCGGCGGCGACGCGGACGCGGGCATGACCGATGACGCCGGCCCAAGCGAAGACACGGTACCTGCGACGGTGAACGCGGCTCTCGTGGCAACCTACAACCTTACTTTCAAGGTAGGCGGCGGTGCAGGCTGCGGAAGCGCCTGTTCGTACGTCGACGAGCAGAAGGTAACCGCCGTGGTCGGTGCCGATCAGAGCTTGACCATCGGCGGCAAGGTCTTGACCAATCCCTTCAACCGCAAGTTTGCGGGCAACGCACACGAGCCTGAAATTATCTGGCGCGATGGCGACATCGAGTACGCCCTGTCCGACAACAAAACGGGCGTATTCAACGAGATCAACGTGGGAGACTTGGCGACGGGCCAGAATGGGCTCCCCAAGTTTCTTGGCCAGCTGCGCAACGAGGTCACGAGCGGGAACACGCTGATCACGCAGTTCGCGGGTAGCTACACGATCAAGCACCAGTACAAGGGCGATGCGCCCGCGTGGACTGGCTTCACGATCGGCGAGGACGGCAGCTTCACGTTCACGGGCGGCACCGGACCCAATCTGAGCGCTGCACAGGTCGGCGAGGTATTCGACCGTCTGAGTTGCTGCGGACGCGTAGACGAGCGAGCCACCTTCGATCTGAATGGTGATGGCATGCTCAACGGCACCGACCGCCTGGAGCTGTTCGCGAACGCCGAAGGCGCACTGAAGGATCTCGTGTATCCGACCAGCGCCTCGAGCAGTACAGACGTGGGTGTGATCGTCGCAGACGTCACGGCTTTGCCCGCGCACGACGAGACTGCGCTCCCCGAAGACGATCGCGTCGCGGGTACGGCCGGCGGAAGTCTGATCAGCCTTGCCGTGGATGCCGCGGCCGGCTCCACCAGCGCTACGAACCTGACGATCACGGCCTCACTCTTCGACAACGCCGTGCTCCAGCAACGCTGGGGCCTCCGACTCGAGACCGCGAGCGCCCTGCAGGCGGGCCAAACCTACAGTTGCCACGAAGACCAAAACACGGCAGAGGGTCGCAAGACGATTCGACTCGATGCGAGAACCACCACCGGCAACACGGGCGACTACTCGAGCCAATACGGTGGGCGTTGTCAGATCACGATCACCGATGTGGCGATCGGCGGCCCCACCAACAGCAGTATCGAATCGATCACGGGCCGCTTCGTAGGCGAGCTGTATCCGTTCAAGCGAAACAGCGCACCCATCGTGATCGACGACGGCGTGTTTCGCTGGACGCCGTGAGGAGCGCCTGACGGTTACCACGTCACGGATGGCCTTGCCGTGGTAGACCGGGGGCGATGATTCTCGGGCTCGGCATCGGGATAGCCCTATTCCTCGTTGCGTGGGTGACGCTCTGGCGGCGCTCGCGCATATGCTGGATTCGCTCGGCAGGGCGCCCCGAAGAGCGGCGCCCGGAGGGTGTGGTTCGCACCGTGCACTTCCCCGCCGTGGACGGCACGAGGCTCGAGGGCTGGTTGTTCCAGCCCCACTCCTTACGCCCACCACTCGTCGTGATGGCAGCGGGGCTCGGCGGCACCAAGGACGCCTTCCTCGAGTCGTTCGCGTGGACCTTCGTCAATGCGGGATTCGCCGTGCTGGCCTTCGACTACCGCTGCTTCGGCGGCTCCGAAGGCACGCCGCGCCACTGGGTCGCACCGCCTCGACACCGCGAGGACTACGAAGCGGCGCTCGACTTCGTCCGGCGCGATCTCAGCGAGGTGGTGGACACTTCGCGTGTCGCCCTGTGGGGTTCGAGCTTCTCGGGTGGCACCGCCATCGTTGCAGCTTCGCGACGAGACGATGTGCGCGCGCTCGTCGTGCAGTGCCCCTACCTCAAGACGCCGCCTCACATCCAGCCTCACGGCATCTCGCTCGCCCGCTACGTGGTGCTGGCCACCCTCGACATGATGCGTGTGTTCCCGCCGATCTACATCCCGATCTTCGGTCGTCCGGGCGAGTGGGTCTTCGCTCCAAGCCATGAGAACCCCAGCGTGGACGACTTCGACGGACCGCTCGGCTCGGACTTCTGGCGCTTGCTGCCGAAGCCGCCGCTCGGTGGATGGGAGAATCGCATGCTCGCCCGCGGCCTTGCGACCCTCGACGAAGTCGTGCCGATGAACGAGCTCGACAAGGTGAAGTGCCCGGTGCTCTTCGTGGCCGCGAAGAAGGACGACATGGTCCCTCTCGCGTTCGTCGAGGAAGCCCATGCACGACTGCGCGCCACGAGCGAGATGATCTCGTACGACTGCGGCCACTTCGACCTCTACATCGGGCCAGCTCACGCCGAGAATGCCAGGCGCCAGGCGGACTTCCTCGCCCGCGTCCTTGGAAAGCCATAGTTCGGCAGCCCCGAGCTCCACGTGGGCCACAGGTCCACTGGTCGTGAGATCGCGCCCCTTGGCATGAAGATGCCGGGCACATGCCGACATGCACTTCCGAGAACGCCGAGGCGGGGTGTGCGCACCAGGCCTCAGGTACGGAGATGCAAGCAGTATGTCCCAATCAGTCTACCGCTCTCGCGCCACGGCGCTCCACCTGACCGCGTTGCTGATCTCGGCGTGCGGGTCGCCGATCGAGGGCAGAGACCCCGCCGCTGACGCCGCGGCAAAGCCTGACGACAGGCGAGACGGCGGCACGCCGAACATGACGGGCGACGCCGGCTCAGACAGCGAGCCAGGCCCCTGCCCTTCGCTCATCAAGCCCGCGATCGAGGGCTGCGATGGTGTGCTCTTGACGGCTGAGGACGCCGTCCTGGATCAGTCTGCTGGCATCGCAAACGCCTCGGGGCCCGTCGCGTCGCCGGCCGTGCGCATCGGCGACGATCAGTGGATGACCATCAAGGATGCCGGCTGTCATCAGCTCGGCAAGGACGGCGCCGACTTCAGCGTGTCGATGTGGCTCAAGGCATCGGCCGGCACGTCCCAGATCATCGGCACGACGAGTCAATACAGTCGCAAACAGGGCTTCATCCTGCATACCAACAAGCTCGGCGATGGGAACCTGGAGCTACAACTTTCGTCGTTCGCCGACGGAGTGAGCGCAACGGTCAAGTCTGCCCCCTTCGCACCGGACACCTGGACCCACGTGGTGCTCCGCTACGACGGGAACGATTCCACTGCAACCGCGTCGCTCGACGTGAACCTCCAGCCGCGATCGGGCTCGGCGGCACCTCACGTGTACAACGAGCGCCTGCGCATCGGTGATGAGGGCTTTGGGAACATCGCTCCCTTCGAGGTCAGCGAGCTCCGCAGCTACCAGCGACTGCTCACGGACGGCGAGACCAGGGCCCTCTTCGTGGAAAAGGTTGAGGCCTTGGGCCTATCGACCGCCGAGCTCGACGAAGCGCTCGACCGCATCCGTGGACACGTCGACGGCGGGTCTCCCCTCTCGGCTTCCGTTCTGGCGGCCGCGGTGCAGGCCTTCTCTCGATCTTCCGTGCTGCTCGGTACTGACTCGGCCCTGATGGACAAGGCGTTTCAGCTCGTCGCAAGTTACGAGACGACCCATGGCCCGCTGTTCATGACCGACGCGACCCAGGGCGGCATCGTGCGCGCCGAGGAAGAGGGCGACGGCTTCCAGCTCGCGCGCATCATGCTCAGCGTGCAGCAAGCCATTGTAGACCGCGTCTTCGTCGCCGAGAACGCCGAGAGCTGCAGCCCGCTCCTCGAGGGGAAGCGCTTTCTCACCGCAGACTACTTCCCCGGTATTGCGCCACCACCTGCCGATCCGAACCGGTCCTACGACGTTACCGTGGATGCCACGGTGCGTGCCGATTGGGGCCGTCCGGTGGCCTTCTCGCAGGACCCCGTGCGCAGGCCGACGGGGCTTTACTTGAGCCCTGGCAGCATCGGTCGGGTCACCGTGCCCGAAGCGATGGTCAACGCGGGCTTCAGCATCTTGGTCGGTGCCCACACGGCCGACCTGAGCAACAAGTGGATCCACAAGCGCATGGACCGGGTGAGCACGAGCTTCCCGATCACTCAACGCGAGACGCGCATCGCGAACCCGCTAGGTGGCGGGGTGTACATCGTGGTGCCCTACCTCGCGGATCTCGGGAGGGTCGAGGTGTCGGTCGCCAACGTCATCGAGGCACCCTTCTTTTCTGGCAAGAGCTTCGACAAGACCACTGCCGAACAGTGGCGAGCCCGCCGTACGGCACCCGCGCCCTGGGCGGACTTCGAGACTGACAAGTTCATGATGCAGGTTCCGAGTAGCTGGATCTACGCGGTGGACGACCCGACGGGCGTGATGCGCGACTGGGACACGGCCATGGATGGGGTGTCTGAGCTCCTGGGCTATCCCCCCGAGAACCGCAATCGCACCGTGCTGTACCAGCAGGTCGACGTCATGATCCGCCACGGCGCCTATGGGATTGGCTATCCGCAGGTCAACATCACGTACAACCCTCACACCGAGGAGAGCGGTGACAAAGACCACTGGCTCCTGAGGGATCCCACCCACTGGCACGTCGACTATCACGAGCTGGGTCACGCGCAGCTATTCAGCAAGTTTCCTGGGGAGACCGAGGCGGCTGTCAACTTTCCGCATGTCTACGTGCGCAACGTCAAGTTCGGCGTCGACTTCGATCAAGCGTTTCGCGAGTCGCTCGGGACGAGCGCGCAGTACCGCGGCTACTCTCCTGACGACGCTGCCGTTCATTGGATGCTCACCGACAACTTCCGGGCCGGTCGGGCGATGGATCTCACCAACAGCACGAAGAACGAGTTCCGCTACCAGGCGCGCGGCTACGCCAAGTACGCCGACATCTATCGCATCTTCGGCTGGCAGCCGCTGCGCGACTTCTTTCGCCAGGAGCACCTCGACTACATGAACGGCACGCCTAGCGACGGCCTCGACGCCGTCGACAGTCGCATCCTGCGTCTCTCGGTGGCAGCCAGAGCCGACCTTACGCCCCTCATCCACTTCTGGGGCGTCCACCCTGTCAAGCCAGATGTGCTAAAGCAGAAACTCGCTGAACGGGGAGTCAAGCCATCCGAGGCAGTGCGCGCCCACCTCGCGCGATACAAGACCGTCGCTCCCAAGAACAACGACGACTTCAACGCCCACTACGAGCGGATCTACCCAGGGCGCCCGAGCGGCGACAATCCCGACTACGGCGACGGCTGGTACAACGCCTGGCGCGATCGTTTCAACGAGAGCCATGCGGCGGAAATCCAGGCGCGAGTGAACCAGATTCTCCAGCTCTACTACCCCTGAGGATGTCGCCGCACGCTCGTCCTCCGAGTCGGAACGCTAGCGTGCGACATCACCTGCCGTCGAGCGCAGCGCTCACGGCGCGGAGGAGTACTCGCGTGTGTTAGCGACTGCGAGCTCCAGGGACGCTCGCCTCGCTCGTGGACT
>CAYNOM010000476.1:0-5523 GCA_964398415.1 uncultured Polyangiales bacterium
GCGCTGACCGACCCAGCGTGAGGTCGCCGCGGCGACCGAGGCCTCGGCCCCCTCCAAGATCCCAGGGATCAATTGTGCGCGCGCCGGGCTCGCGAAGGTCCACGCGAGGAGGGCCAGGAGCAGGCTCTTTAGTGCGCGCATGTGCGCCGTGGAGGTCGTGGAGCGCATGGCGGATGTCCGCAGGATTTGACATTTTTTCGCGTTGGCTTCTACATCGAAGCGATGACGGCAAGTGAAGCACGGGGTTTCGACCCTGGAGGGTTCTACGCCTTCGACCTGGCCCGAGGGGCCGTTTCGACGCGGCGTGGTGAGCGCGTGCTGGTGATGGCGACCGATGCGGTCACGACGCTGGTCGCATCGGCGGTGAAGCACGGGGATCTCACGGCGGTGCGTACGCTCGGCAAGCGCATCGGCGAAGAGGCCGCGGCATCCCTGGGCAGCGAGGTTCGCGGCGCACCTCCGGAGCGCGTGGTGACCCACGCGGCGGGCGTGCTTTCGCTGCTCGGCTGGGGGGCCCTCAGCTTCGAGCGCTGGGGCTCGGGGCTCGTGCTCTCCCTCGAGGGAGCACCGCAGCTCGATGTCGACCAACTGGGGCTTTCGGCCTTGCTCGGCGGCATGTTGACGGCGCTGAGCGGTCACGACACGGCCTGCGTGCCGGTGAGCGGCAGCGCGCGCTTCGTGGTCGTGCATCCGAGCGTCGCGCAGCAGGTGTTTGGTTGGGCCAAAGAGGGACAGACGCTCGGGCAGATCGTCCAGCGTCTCGCACCGGAGGGACGCGCATGAGCGGAGCAGCCATCCCCAAGCTCGAAGCGCTCCTTCAGCGGGTGCAGCAACGTCGCGCCGAGCCACGCGCAGCTTCCGCGCCCACGCCGGCGCGGGAAACGCAGCAGCGACACAGCCATCCCGTGTCGTTGTCGCCCTTTTCGGTGCCCCCCAACACGGGCATGTCGTCCCCCCCGAGCCGGGTCTCGAAGCTGCCAGCTCCGACGCCGCTCGAGGAGTCGATGGAACAGGTGGTCACGGTTCACAAACCCGAGCCTCAAGCGCCGCCCCCGCCCCTCGACGTGGGCCCCCCCGCGGGCGAGCTGGTGCTCGACGAATTCGACCCCGCATCGAACCTGCCGACGCCGGTGCCCGTGGCCGAACAGCCCCGCGCTGCGCCCGCGGTCACAGCTCAGCCCTCGCCCGCGACAGCGCCCGTGGCGGCAAAGCCCGCCGTCGTGCCGAGCGCTCCCAGCGCGCGCATCGCACCGAGCCTGCCTGACGCCGCTCCGTCACCGGTGTCGATCGTCTCTGCCCCGCGCGTCAGTGAGCCCAAGACGTTCGGCGAGCTGCTCGAGCTCGCGCTGTCGCTGCGTCCCTCCGATTGAGCAGGACGGCGGGCGCGCCTCGCGCGGGTGAGCTAGAACCGAGCCCCATGCTGCTGGTCGTCGACGTCGGAAACACCAACACGGTGCTCGGCCTGTACGAGGGCAAAGAGCTCGTCCACAACTTCCGTATCGAGTCCTCGAAGGGCCGCACGGTCGACGAGTACCACGTGCTCATCCTGAGCCTCATCCAGCTCTCCGGGGTGGCCCGCGAGCAGGTGACCGCGAGCATCGTGGCCTCGGTCGTGCCCGCGCTGAGCTACCCGATCGGCACGGCCCTGCGCCGCGCGTTCCAACACAAGGCCCTGGTCGTCGGCCCCGGCATCAAGACGGGCATGCCGATCCTGTACGAGAACCCGCGCGAGGTCGGCGCCGATCGCATCGTGAACGCGATCGCGGCCTACGAGAAGACCCCCGAAGGACACGGCTGCATCGTCGTGGATTTCGGGACGGCGACCACCTTCGATTGCATCTCCAACAAGGGCGAGTACTTGGGGGGCGTGATCGCCCCCGGGATGCAGATCAGCGCCGAAGCCCTGTTCACGCGCGCTGCCAAGCTGCCACGGGCCGAGATCGCGAAGCCACCGCGCGCCATCGGTCGCAATACCGTGCACTCGATGCAGTCGGGCATCGTGTTCGGCTACGTGGGATTGGTCGACGGAGTGGTGGCCCGGCTCAAGTCCGAGCTCGGCTATCCGTGTCGCGTGATCGCCACGGGGGGTCTCGCCAGCTTGATCGCGCCCGAGTCGGACGCGATCGAGGACACCGACCCCAACTTGACCCTCGAAGGCCTGCGCATCCTCTACGAGCGCAACCTCTGAGGGCGACTCACTCGCTGAACAGCCACAAAAGGCCGAGGACGCTGGCGGTCAAGATCAGCGCGGAGAGCACGTACACGAGGGCGTCCATCGACGACGTCGGGGTCGGCGCCGGGTCAGCTGCCGCGACGCTGGGCTTGGGGGAGGCGCTCGCGCTCGCGGCGGGCGTCTCGGGGGGCGCTAGGTCGACTTTCTTCGTGCGTGTGACCGGGGTATCGGGCTTTCCCGACAGACCGCGCAGGGCTTGTTCGGCGGGGTCTTGAAAGCGCACCAGCGTCGCGCCGATGTGGATCGTGTCGCCGTCCTTGAGCCGTCGCGTGCGCGCGGGCTTGCCATTGACGAGCACCCCGTTCTTCGAGGCGAGGTCGTGCAGGCTGACGCCGTCCTCGTCACGTACGAGCTCGCAGTGTGCGCGGGACGTGTCTGGATCCGCGAGCGCAAGGGCGGCCTCCTCGCCGCGCCCGAGCACGACGCTCGCCGGTGGCTCGGGCAGGCTGAGCGACAGACCCACGTCCGGCCCTTCGATCACCACGATGCGCGGAGGCAAGGCTGCGGGGCTGTCTGCGCCGAGGAGGTCACGCAACATGCGTCGCGCCAGGGAGGCCGTGCGCTCCGGGCTCGTCACGCCACTCGTGACCGCGCCCGACTCGAAACCGAGGATGAAGCTCCCGAGCTCGATCGCGTCACCGTCGCTCAGGGCCCGGGCGCGCTGCGCCACGAGCTCGACTCCGTTGACGCGTGTGCCGTTCGTGGAGCCCTCGTCGCGCAGGGTCCAGGCCTCGCCCCGATGCTCGAGCGTGGCGTGGTGCTCGCTCACCGCGAGGTCGGGCAGGCGCACGTCAGCCCCCGCGCCGCGTCCGATCGCCACGCGCGCCTGTTCGAACTCGTAGGTCCAACTAGCCGCGGGCGCCGTCGGTCGATCGACGTGGCGCACCACGAGTCTGACTGCCATTGCGAGAACACTGCAGAGCGGACGCCCCCCGGTCAAGAGACCGGCCGCAGCCGAAAAGTGGACACAGGAGCGCGCCCTCTGGGATCACTGTGGAACGCTGGGGTCGCGTCCTTCGTGCGCGCGGCCCCGGAGCGGTCACCACGAACGATTCGTGAGGCGAAGTATGGACTTGCAGGTGAGCGGACAGGGCCGAAGGGAGCAACGGGTGCCCCTCGACGCGCTGGTCGAGCTCAGGAGCGAAGACAGCGACGAGGTGCTCGAGGCCGATGGCATCGATCTTGGGCCCGGGGGGCTTTCGCTGCGCGCTTCGTTCGTGCCCCCCGTGGGCGCGCGCCTCGACTGTCACTTCCGTTGCCCGCCCTCGCTCGACCCCGTGAACGCGCAGGGCGAGGTGGTGTGGTCCGAGTGGAGCGGGCCGCGCAGCGGCGCCTTTGGCTTGCGCTTTCTCGAGCTCGACACGAAGAGCGCCACCGCCATCCGGCGCATGGTGGAGCCGGGCGGCGAGACCCGCGAGCCTGACGCCGCGGCGCAGCCGAAGACTGCGGTCATGCGCATCGATGGCCTCGGCGCGCCGGTGGAGGCCGACGTACGCGTGCTCGAGACCGATCATATCGTGCTCGAGCAGGAGCTCTTGTTCTTGAAGCTCGGTCGCGGTGTCGACGTGGACGTGCCTGGCCAGGGCAAAAAGCGCGGTCGCATCGCTTCGGTCGAGCTCCGGCATGGCCCGCTCGACGTGCCGACGCTGGTGTTCGGGGTGCTGCTCGACGAAGCGCCTAGCCCGGCCTCGGTGGCGCCGTCCATCTTGCACGCCGTGGCCGTGTCCGAGGGAGCTGAGCTGCGCGCGAAAAGCCCACCGAAGGGCGCTGAGCCCGTGGCCGCGACCACGCACGTCACCGAGCCCGCAGCGCGTGCCGAGGAGCCAAGGGCGCTCGTCGTGACTGCGGAGCCGAAGGCGGCCGTCGCGACCGACACTTGGCCCGAGCGGCCGCGTTTCGATGCGGTGCAGCGTGAGCGCGCGCCCGAGCCAGAGAGGGAGCCAGCAGCGACGGAGGAGCTCTCCCGCGCCGCGTCACTGCCGGCCTTGGCCCAGGTGCTCGGCCGCGTGCGTCGCGTGTGGGCCATCGTGCTCGTCCTGTTCCGCACGCGCCTCGAGCCCTCCTTGCGCGAGATCTTCGGTCGCGTGTCGAGTGCGTCGTCGGAGGCCAAGCCGAAGCTCGACGACGTCCGGCGCAGCGCGCTCGACCGGGTTCGGTCGCTGGTCACGCTGCAGCGTGAGCGTCTCGCGCAGGCCCGGCAGGCGCGGCTGTCGAAACAGCGCCGCACCACGTCTCCGGCACCGAAGCCGCGGGCGGCGCAGCCGGTGGCGCGTCGGCAGTCCGGGGCGCAGCCCGCCCCTGCGCCCCGCAATCGCCGGCTGCTGGCGGCCGCGTTGTCCTTGGCCGGGGTAGGTCTCGGCGTGTACGCGCTCGCCCCGCGTTCGGAGGCCGATCGCATTCCCTTGCGTCCGCGCGCGGCACCCGCGATTCAGCCCGTGCAGCCGAGCGTCGCTCCGAGCACGAGTGTGCTCGCCCAGCCGCAACCCGAGCCCACTCCGTCGGCGCCGTCCGAGGCTGCCCAGGCCCTCGACCCGATCCAGGGCGGCGTGACGCAGGGCACGGCCCCACCTGCCGCGGAGCCTGTGAATCCGGCTTCGAGCGCGCCGCGTGTATTTGGAGCACCAGAGGTTCACAACGGTCGCACGTTTGCGTTGCGCATGAGCGGCCCCGTCGAGAGCGTGGAGGGCGAGGCCCGCGACGATGGCTTCACCGTGCGCGTCCCGGGGCGGCTCGCCCTCGACCGCGCGAGCCCCATCGCGACCTCCCATCGCGCCGTGGCACGCGCCATGATCCTCAACCGCGGCAACTACGCCGAGCTCACCGTCGACTTTCTGCCAGGCTTCAACCCCAAGTACCAGGTCGTCGCCAAGGACAACACGATCGAGGTCACCCTCGAGCGCCCGTGACGCACGCTCCCTGCCAGGTCCCTGGGCGCTTCAGCGAGCCTCGAACACCGTGAAGAATGTTTCGCCCTGGCGACGCAACTTAAGCAGCGCCCGGCCCTTCTGGAGCTCGCCCTCGATCTGCTTGGGTGACTGCACCGCGCGGCGGTTTACCTCTTCGATCACATCGCCCACCATCAGGCCGGCTCGGTCGGCATTCGAGCCTGGTGCCAAGCTTTCGACGACGACGCCCCCTGGCCCCGTGTAACCGAGGCGACGCGCGAGCTGCGGGGTGAGCGGTGCGAGCGAGATGCCGCCCTGGGCCTTGGGTGCGGCTTTGTTCTGGGCTCCCCGCGCGCCACGCTCCGCGCGCGCATCGGGACGCTCTTCTGTGACGAGTGCGAGCTT
>CAYNOM010000477.1:0-5514 GCA_964398415.1 uncultured Polyangiales bacterium
ACGTCCACGCAAGCGGCGCGGTTGGCCTGCCCCCTTTGAAGACACTGCCTAGTGCCGCGCGGCACTAGCCACGCCTTACGGTGTTCTGTCCACGAAAGGCCAGGCTGCTCATTCCGCGGGCATCACGCTGTCGCGGCCACCGCGCTTCGCTCGGTAGAGCGCTTCGTCGGCGCGTGCGAGCAGCACGTCGGTCGACTCGCTTCCGTCGCACAGGGAAGCGACGCCCGCCGACAGGGTGACTCTCACGGCCTTGTCGCCCGTGGGGATGATCTGCCGGGCCAGAAGCTCGCGCCAGGCGTTGGCACGCATGCGCGCGGCTTGCAGGGACGCGCCTGGCAGCACCACCACAAACTCTTCTCCACCCATGCGACAGGCGAGATCCGAGCTGCGCGAGTGGGTCAGGAGCAGGTTCGCCACGTGCTTGAGCACGGCGTCGCCTGCGGCATGGCCATAGGTGTCGTTGATCAGCTTGAAGTGATCGAGATCGACCAGCACGAGCGACAGGGGCACGCTTTCGCGCCTTACGCGCGCGAGCTCGCGCTCCATCGAAGCGTGGAAGAAGCGGCGGTTGTACAGGCCCGTGAGTGGATCACGCAGCGCCTGCTCATTCAGCTTTTCGTTGAGGTGCTCGATCTCCGCGAGCTTCTGCGCAAGCTCCACGTGGGCCCGCTCGAGGGCGTGCTCGGCCTCGCGCCGTGCCGTGATGTCCTGCTTGATGGCGATGAAGTGGCTGATGTTGCGCGTGGCGTCGTGTACCGGCGCGATGGTCTGCTCTTCGAGATACTCCGTGCCATCCTTGCGACGATTGACGAGCTCGCCCGTCCAGGTGCGGCCCTCGAGCACCGTGCGCCACAGCGCCGCGTAGAAATCAGAGCCGTGCTTGCCCGAGCGCAGGATGCGTGTGTGCTGGCCCATGAGCTCGTGCTGCGCGTAGCCGCTCATGCGGCAGAACGCCGGATTGGCCCAAGTGATGAAGCCCGCGCGGTCGGTGATCACGATGCCGTTGGCCGCGGCTTCCAGGGCGAGGGCCTGAACGCGAATGGCATCGGCGAGGTCCGTGCGGGTTTCGCGCGCCGCGTGGGCGCGGACGATGGTGCCGGTCTCATGCACGAGCAGCGGGTCCTGTGCGGACTCGAACGCGGCCTCCAACCTCGACCGATGTAGCTCGCGATCCCCCATGGCGCGTATGGGGGCATACTATCCCTTCGGAGGGGCGTTGACGAGGGGTCACGTGTGTGTTTTGCGTTGGGCCCCCACAGGGGCGTCCAGGGCATCTGACGCAACTTGACCTAAAGGGCCGAGCGCCGGCACCCTCGAGAGGTGGTGAGGCGCTTCTTTTTCGCGGCAATTGCCTGCATCCTGCTTTCCGCCGCCGGTGGGCCCGAGTGGCGCGCGCGGCGTCGCGCGGGGGTGCAGGTCAACCGCCGAGCCGCGGCGCTCGTCGATCCGTCCGCCTGGCCGGCCGAGCCCACATCGCCTGCGAGCGTGGATTTACCTCGCTTTTCCGAGGCCTTGCGCCGCGTCTGTAGTGGCATGCCGAGGTCGCGCGCAAACCGCTACGCCGAGTGGCTGCACGCGAGCGCCAGCCGCCATGGGGAGGACCCCTTCCTGCTCGCGGCCCTGATGGTGCGCATGAGCCAGTGCTTGCCCGAGGCCAAAGCGGCCGAGGGGCTCGGTCTGACTGCGATTCAGCCGAGCATGGTGCGCACGAACGTGACGGGGCGAAGGCTGAGCTATCGGGTGATGGAGCAAGGGCAGTGGGTCGATCGGGTGAAGACGCTCGAGGTGGGCTTCTTCGAGCCCGCGCTCGCGGTGCCCGAGGTGAATCTCGAGTGGGCCGCCGCGCTCTTGTCCATGTGGCGTGAGCAGCACGAGGCCATCGATCATCTCTTCGAGCAACAGCCGCACCGCCACCACGTTTCGCATTTCGTGTGGGGCGATCGCGTGCCGAGCGCGCGCGCCGAAGATCGCATCTTCACCGATCGTCGGCGCCTGCTCGCGCACTACGGTCCTGCGCCTGAGGCGCCCGCGCGCAGCTTTCGCGGCGTGGCCTTCGGCTTACCCCTCGAAGGTGGGCCGCGCGTCGTGAGCAGCCAACCTGGGGTCGATCGGGACGGTGGTGTGCGTCTGCATCGCGGGGTCGACGTGGAGGCCATGTTTGGCGAACCGGTGCTCGCCATGGCCGACGGGCGTGTGGCCTTCGCGGGGGTCGACTACCCGGGACAGGCCTCCAATGCGGCGCTGTCGCCAGCGGCGATCATGGCCGTGCCTCGCAAGAGCCTCGGGCGCGGCGGGCGTTTCGTGTGCATCACGCACCTCGATGCCCACGGCGACGAAGCCTGGCTGCGCAGCTGCTACATGCATCTCGAAGATGTGCGCGTCGACAACGGTCAGCTCGTGCGACGCGGCGACGTGATCGGCACGGTGGGGCGCACCGGCATGCGTCGCTCGGCACCGCATCTTCATCTCGAGCTCAAGAGCGACAAGTATCTCTACGATGCGCGCGAGGTGCTCGATGGACTCTTGCTCGGAGAGCCGCCGCCCGACCCACGCAAGAAGCGAAGGCCGCGTCGGGCCCTCACCCAGCTCGTCAGCATTCGTCCCTGAGGCCCCTTACTGCCAGGTGTTGTACTTTTCCGCGGGGCCTGGACCTGCAAAGACCTGAATCGCCACTAACGGTTCGTCGCCGTTTTGAAAGCTCACGGTCGCTTGGGCGGGCATGAAGATGGTCGTCCCTGCGCTCACTTCGTAGCTCACGCCGTCCATGGTCAGCGTGCCGCGGCCCGACAGCACGTGGATGTATTCTTCGGTCGGATCCTGATGCTCGGGCACGGCCGCGCCGGCGGCGATTTCGAGGCGACCAATGAATGCGTTGTCGCCGCGCGCGAGCAGGGTGATAGACGCCTTACCGTGGGGAGCGGTCTTGTGGGGGCGGCCTCGGCCTTTCGCACTTCGCCCGCGCGGGGGCTCGCCACGGGCGTGGCCGCGATCGGGGCTTCGGCGCCCGCGGCGACAGCGTGCGGCGTGATGGCGTCAGGACACTTCGCCTGCGCGCTGCACCCAAATAGAGACAGAAGCGCGCACAGCCACGTGATGCGTTGGATCATGCTCGCCTGCCTATCACGAAGCGCGCGCGGCATCACCCCGTTTGGCGTGAGCCGTTTCGCGTCACTGTGGGCTCACGAGCGAAGAACCACGCGGCGCTTCGTGCTGGGCGTCGCCATCACACGTCCAAGGGGGTCTCATGTTCGTGCGTACTCGGCGGGCTGGCGCGCTCGGTTTGATCTGCCTCGCAATCATGGGATGTCCAAATCAAGAGCTCGCGCCTCTTCGACCGTGCACCGAATCGGTGGGCCGTGCCTCGATCACTCAGGTTGGCACGAACGAGGTCGATCTGTTGCTCGTGGTCGACGACTCGCCGTCGATGACCGAGGAGCAGGACGCATTGAAGGCCGGTCTCGCGCGGCTCGTGCGTGTGCTCACGACGGGCGATCGCGACGAAGACGGTGAGCCCGACTTCCCCGCCGTCGATTTACACGTCGGCGTGATCTCTCCGAATCTGGGCGGCTTTGCCGACCCGCCCGAAAAAAAGGGGGCAAGCCAATGCAAGGATGCGGGGCTCGATGGCGCGCTGCTGATTCCGAGCGCCTGCGCGCAGGGCTTTGCGGGCGCGTCCCCGTTTGTCGCCGCTGCCGAGGGGGCCGCCGACGCGGCCTTTGCCCAGCGTGTCAGCTGCATGGTGGACGTCGGCGATCAGGGCTGTGGCATCGAGCAGCAGCTCGAGGCCGCCCTCAAGGCGGTGACCCCGAGCACGAGCCCGCTCTCCTTCTCTCAGGGTAGCCCCAAGGGCCATGCCGATGGCGTCAACCGCGACTTTGTGCGCGATGGGTCGCTGCTCGTGGTGCTGCTCGTCACCGACGAAGACGACTGCTCGGGCCCCGATCGCAGCTTCCTGAGCTTCGGCGACTCCGAGATCGGACTCGCGTGTGCAAAGCACGCAGATCGCCTCTACGACGTGCAACGCTATGTCGAGGGGCTCAGGGCCCTGCGCCCCGATCAGCCCGATCTCGTGTTGTTTGCTGCGATCACAGGCGTGCCGCAGGATCTCGTCGAAGACCCCAAGAACATCGACTACGACGCCATTCTTGCAGACGAGCGCATGACGATTCGTAGCGACGGGAAGAGCAACCCCAATCCCGCCTTCGCTTGCAAGCAGGCCGCTGTGGGCGAGGCCGGGCCCGCGCGCCGCATCGTCGAGGTGGCCAAGGCCTTCGGTGCAAATGGGCTCGTGCAGTCGATCTGCAACGCCGACTATCGCGGTGCACTCAGCGCGCTTCAGGACAAGATCTCTACGCTGATCAGCGGTCCGTGCTTGCCGCGCAAGCTCATCCCCGACGCGAAGGGCTTCGTCGACTGTGATGTGGTCGAGACCCTGGCTGTGGGACGCTCCTGTGACGAAGTCGAAGGTCGTGTGCGACTGCGAAACGTGGAGGGGCGCGAGATCTGCCGTGTGAGCCAAGTGGGGCCGAAGAGCGGCGCACCCGGTTGGTATTACGATCCCGAGAGCAGCGCGAGCCACTGTGCAGAGCGCGCCGGCAAGGTTCGCTACACCGATGGATCGCAGTCTCTGCGTGGCACGCAGATCGATCTCGAGTGTCTCGAGCCGGTGCAACCGAGCCGTGCGCGCGTGAAGAATGCCGAAGCCATCGGCCTCGAATGCGACGCCGACGCCATCTGCGAGCAGCACGAAGCCCCTGACGCGCCCGAGCCAGTCAGTCTGTTCTGTGATCGCGAGAGCCGTACCTGTCAGGCCGCGTGCGAAGAGGACGCCAACTGTCCGGCCGCCATGGTGTGCGACCCGTCGCAGAAGCCTCCGAGGTGCGTCAGCCCCACCTGTCCACGCTGATCACGGTGCGCGCGTCAGCACGTCCTCGAGGGTCGTGAGCAGGGTGCGCTGCATGGGTGCGGTGATCGTATGGCCCACGCCGTCGAATGCATGCATGCGCGCCCGGTAGCCTGCGCCAGACAAGCGCTGCACCGAGTGCTCGCCTCCCGAGAAAAGGATGCGATCGTCGGCGCGCCCGTGAAGGGCGATGACCTCGAGCCAGGCCGGAGGCTTCGCGGGCGTGATGCCCTCGGGAAGCCGGCCCGCGACTGGAATCGATGCGCGGATCTCCTGCGGGTGCAGGGCGGCGAGCGTAAAGCTCAGCATGCCGCCCTGGGAGAAGCCGGTGACGACGGGACGGCCCACGCTGGCGTGCACGCGCGAGATGCGTTGCATCAGGTCGACGATGGCTCGGGCTCGCGCGCGAATCGCGCGCTCGAGGTTCACGGGATCCTTGAGCGGAAACCACGAGCTGCCCTGGCCCCACGGATCGGGCGCGCGTGGTGCGACGAGGCGCGCCTTCACCGCGAGCCCATCGAACACTTGGACGAACGCCTCGGGTCGATCGCCGAGGCCGTGAATGGCGATCACGAGCGGCAGGGGCTCGCCCTTCTTCGCACCGCCCGTGA
>CAYNOM010000478.1:0-5506 GCA_964398415.1 uncultured Polyangiales bacterium
ACCGAGCGCCTTCGCCACCTCGCTCTTGGCCTCGTTGCGGATGCTGTCCACCCGGGCAAGCACCGACTGCACGTTGGCGTGCGCTTCACCGAGCGCCATGCGCGCGTCGTCGATCGAGTCCATGTGGTCGCTGATCTTGCCCGCAAGATCGAGCAGCGCGAGCTTGCGCTCCTCACCGAGCTTATCGAGCTCGGCCTGATTCGTCTTGATGGCCACCGACATCTGCACGGCCGAATCGGCACACACCGCGAGAGCGGAGATGGCGCCTCCCCACCCTCTGATTTGGCCCGCTGCGGCACCGCACGCGGCTGCCGCCGACGAGATCTTCGATGCCATGGCCAGATCCGCGAGCTCCTCCTGCGAGCCGTTGATGTTGAGCTGGGCGCCGGCCACCTCGAAGTCGAGCCCCACATCGCGAATCGCACGAGAGACCGCGCTCGCAGCGCCTGCGTACGACTCGAGCCAGCCGGCCAGACTCCCCACCGCCGAGCCCATCTCGCCGCGCAAGCCCGGCACGATGTTCTGTACGGCGCCCGGAGTTGCAGCAACCTTGGCCACGCTGGCGGGAATGCCCACGAGCATCATGTCGCGGACCATGCCTTCGATGGTCTGCCCCGCACACTCGAGCATGCCACCGATTCGCGGGAAGTCCTCGGGACCCGAGATCTGCACGTTCTCCGTCTGTCCCGTACCGCATCCCGGACGGCCACCGGCCTGAGCGTTCGCGGCGGCCACGAGCTCGAGGGCGTCAGCGAAGTCTTGGGGTGCGAGCTGAGTCAGATTCGCAGGTTCATCGAACCCATGTTGGGGCATCGGCGGACCCGCCGGTGAAGACGGGATCGTCTCGAAGAACACGGGGCGATAGTCAGACACCGCATTGGATGGCCTCGCAAGAACCTTGGGTATCCAGCCTCGTCCACTCTCGTTGCCCAGATTCGCGTCGAAGGCATCTTGTGATGGCTTGAGCTTGTACCCCGTTTGGCCTGTCTCCAGACATAGGAAGGGGGCTCCTTCGACGAGGTCCGTGTCCACTTGCGCACACCACGTCGAGAGGCGCTTGTTCCTCTCGGATCGGACGCCACGGTACCACGTCTCCGGGAGAAGCCGAGCAGGTACGTGTTCACCAGCATCTCTACGGCTGGAGCCGAAGAACGGCCCCTCGATGACCTGGTCGTTCGCGAACGGACTGTTGACGTTCGATCCACTGATGAACGGTCCGCTGTCGCCCGGGCGGTTGAGGACCTGCCCAACGAGCGGCAGTTGCGTCACCCACTGCGGAGCGAGGCCCATCCCCACAGCGTCGGGCCACAGCGTCGCTCCGATGTCGTGGTAGAAGCCGTTCCGGAAGTAGAAGTTGGAGGTGCCAGGGGCGGACGCGTAGACCCACCAATGGTGCTGAAAGTTATCGAACGACGCGCCGCCGAGAGCTTTGACCAGCCAGCTTGCCCTGATCAGGCGCTTCTGCCCCTCAAGCCAGCCCTCCACGCTCGGTGCCGTATCACCCGAGCCGCAGTTGCCAGAGGGCAGACCACACAACACGCTGTTCGTGCAGTACTTGGCAAACGCCGGGTTCAAGGAAGGTGCACTCTCGAGTGGCAGACTGGAGAATGGTGCACAGGGCCACTCGTTCGCTGCCGTAAACCCGACCTCGGGGCGGCCGAGCCGAATCCACTCCCGCCCGTCGAGGGTAATCACTGCGACGAAAAAGGGCTCCAAGCGGACGCCCAGACGCTCTCCCGTCGTTCTGAAGAGCGCATGGTTAACCCAGTTGAGGCTCTCGGTATAGGTGCAATCGGCCCGGGCGTTCGAATAGTGGGTGTTCACCGGAATCCGCTTCAGCATGCAGCCGAAGTGCTGCGCATCGAGCAACATCTTGCTGGTGTTGCCGACCTCCGCTGGGATCTCCAGACCCGTCGATACGTTGAGCTTCGCTGAGGTCCGGCGCACTCTGAAAGGGCTGCTTTCAGGCAGCTTGTAGGTGGTCTGGTCGCAAGTCGTCTTGCGAATCGGACAGGCATACCCATCCCCGGTCGCTGGCTCTTGGCCATCGGGTCTGAGCGGAAGGACACAGGGCGGAAGCTTTATGCCCTCGGTCTCGTCGAGATTCGGGTCGTACTGCCAGTAGCAGAGATCCTGAGTACCGACCGCCACGTTGATGGGCTCGTTGCCCGCGCCGATGCCAATGCAGTTGCGCAGCGCGGTAAGGTCGGCGTTGAGCTTCACATCGTCGCTCGCGACGTACTCTTGATCGGCGAGCAGGTCTGCCAGATCCCTGTCTTGACTCTTGGCCAGCTCTTCGACGCGCTCGAGGTTGACCACGCCGCCGCAAAGCTCCTCGAGCTTCTCGCGCGCGATCTCCGAACGCTGGTCGATCGCCAGGCCCGCATTGAGCATCTCCTCGCCGAGTCGGTCGGCGCGCTCGGCTGCATCCTTAGCGACGTCGAGGTAGTAGGCAAAGCTCGACTCGATGTCGTCCTTGCCACGGCTCGCCTCCATGAGCTCGTCCTCGAGCGTCAGCAGGTGCGTGCGCGTGCAAGGAATCTGTGGCTTCGAGGGCTCGACCGGGTCGGGCGCGACGGTCTCGGTGATCTCGGTCTCATCGCGCACGCTGAGGAACGGGATCAAGAAGAAGGGATCGACGCTGGATCGTGCTCCCTCGAGGGTCAACTGCCGGTTGACGACAGGATGAAGGCCGTCGAGGGTGAAGCCCAAAAGAGCCCGCCGTTGCCCACTCGAATCGCGGCGCGTCACATACACGCGCAGGTCCTTGCTGAAGCCGAGCCGGCACTGCTCGCCCAGTCGGAACTTGCGGGCCTGCGGTGGAAGCGAACAGCCCCCATCGGTAGGCGGCGGGAACATCAGATACGCGTCGTTGGGCGTAGGCTGAGCGAAGAGCGAGGTCTCGAAGCGATAGTCTGCTTGATTGCAGGCACGCTTGCCGAGCGCGCAGTCGAGGCCAGCTTCGCCGATCCACACCTCGTAGGTCTGCAGCGGGTCGTCGTCCGAGCCCGCATAGTCGTGCAGCGCGACCGCGACCGCGTCAGCCCCTGCGGGCGCTTGCGCTCCGTCGAGCGGGGCGACTCCCACGTAGACCCCGGCCCAGCCGGTCACGTCGTTGCGCAGTCGCGCACGAACCCGCTCTAGCAGCCCCGTGAGCTTGCCTGACTGTCGGAGGCGAAAGCCGGGCTGATCGAGGACGCTGAGCAGCGCCGCGGCGGCGTGTCGCACGCCGTGCTGCGCCTGCTGCAGCGGAAAGTGCAGGCCGACGTCCTCTGAGGGGCGCACGATCTCGGACAGCTTCCCCATCATCGCAAGGTGCGAGGAGCGCTCGGCGAGCGCCATGTAGTAGGCAGCCTGAGCCGCGTCGGCTCGCTCTTCGGTGCCGATCACTCGAGGGATCGGCCCCTGCGTCGAGGGGTCGGGCGTGATGCCGCGCCCGAGCGCCAGGGCCTGTTGGCCTACGCGGTTGGCCGCGTTGAGAAATGCCTCACGCTCAGTGCCGAACAGCTCGAGAAACCGGCCCACGTCCGCCACGTCGGCCTCGGCCAAGAGGCCGGGATGATCGGCGGCATAGGCCTCGGCCACGGTGCGGATCAGGGCGTCGACGTCGGCGGTCGCGTTGCTCGTCGCGAGGCGAGGATCCACGCGCGTGGTCCGCAGCAGGTGCTCGGCGATACTCTCCTCAGCCGACTGCTTGAGGGCCGTCACGACCGGAAACTGACCCGGGAGCTGATTGCGCTGGGGATAGCCCGGAAACGCATACCCGACGATGGTTCCCCTCTCCCCTCCAGGACAGGTACCGCAGTGGGAGGCAAGGGCAACCCCCTCGATATCCTGTTCCCCGCAGCCTAGCACGGGCACCGTCGCCCCTCGCACCGCGTTGGCCTCGACGTACCCCTCCAGGCGAAACTCGGTTGCGATTTCCTGGAAGGATGGAGGAAGGGCAAGCGCACCGTCCTTCGTACTTACGAAGACCCGCACTCGTCCTTCTTGGTCAAACACGGTCGAGATCAGCGGGGCCGTACCCGCCGGGGGCGGGCCGTCAGGAGCATGAATGTAGCACTCCGTGGGCTCAGCCTGAAAGCCATAGTCTGCCCAGCGGTAAGGGTCTGTGCTGAGGAATTCGGCGTGAGTCTCATGGTCAACATCGATCACGTCGCTGTCGTTTGCCACCACCCGCTGGAGGGGCGTGACACGCCAGCCGTCGAACATCTGCGGAGGCACCGGCAGGTAGGCCCGCAGAGCCTCGAGGCGTGAGTTGAATTGCGCGCGCCAGTTGTCGGAGATGGCGGCCGACTTGTCGGTGGACTTTGCGAAGTGCTCGTCGGCCGCAGCGGAGATCTTTCGGCGAGCCCAATCAGCGGCCTCTTCCATCTGATCGAGCGACTCGTTGAGCTCGACCGCGTAACGCGCGTCCGCGGTGATCTTCTCTCCGCTCAACAGCTCCCAGCCCTGAACCTCACTGTCTGGGCACTGAAGCTCGATGGCGGCCTCGAACATGGCCAGACGATAGAAGTCGACTGCGAGGAGTGCCCACGTCGCCGAGTCGCTCGAGGATGGCACCCCCACCGTGTAGAGCACTTCCTCGACCGGCCAGTCCGTCGAAGCGACGGGATACAATCGAGACAACTCGTCGCGCAGGGGATCGGGCAAGCTTTGCTTGGTGCTCGAAGTAAAGTAGATTCTGGGGACCTCCGCGGGTCGGTTGCCGATGTAGCGAAGCTCACCACCGGCGATGTAGGTCGGTTGAGTCGTCTCGGCCAGCCGCATGAGGCTATCGGCCACGCACTTGGCTATTCCACCGCGGACCCCCCCGCTGAAGACACCAGGATAGTTGTACAGCGAGGGATAGGCGCCTGGCACAACAGGGTCCGCCCTTGGGTCGAAGCTACTCACCTCGCTCCGGCGCCAGGTCGAACAATCCGGTGCGGAGTGGGTGCCCTCCTCGTAAGCGTAGGCGCGTTGCCTATAGCCGTCGCGGAGGTACTCACAGCCCGAAGCCAGCGCCTCCAAGAGGCCCACGCGTCCGTCTGGCGCGCCGGAGGGCCCAAGCGGATTTTCCAGACCTTGGACGGGCCCTGCCGCGCGCGGATCGAGCTCGATGGCCACACCCGGTGCACCGTTCTGCCAGGGAACGACACGCACGGTTCTGTTCTCGGCCAGCGCACGCGCCGAGCTACCGAGCGAGACCGGCTCCTGCTCGGGCGCGTTCACCTTGGAGCAGTCGGAGCAGCCGAGGAGGGACGTCAGTAGGCCGACCACGGCGATGTTGCGAACAGAAAGCAGTGTCATGGATACCTCGCGAAAGACGCGGCGGAAGCGATGTTGGGGAGGGAGTTGAGACGGCATACTCAGTCGAGCCGAGTCCAGAAGCGATAGTTGAGGACGAGCTGCACATCTTCGACCGCATCCCAATCGAGACCGTCGACGTCGTAGATGCGCAAGACGTAGTGACCGTCGAGGGGTCGACCCCAGAACTGCTCGCTCGTGAAGGGCGAAAGGAGCG
>CAYNOM010000479.1:0-5501 GCA_964398415.1 uncultured Polyangiales bacterium
CCCCGAGGCTCCAACCACGCCGAAGGATGTCGCCGCCGCGCCCAAGGACGCGAAGAAGACCGCGTCGGGCCTCGCCTACAAGAAGCTGAAGCCCGGCAAGGGCGCAAAGCACCCCACGGCCGAGAGCATGGTCGAGGTGCACTACTCGGGCTGGACCACGGACGGCAAGATGTTCGACAGCTCGGTGTCGCGCGGCGAGCCCGCGCGCTTTCCGCTCAACGGCGTGATCGCAGGCTGGACCGAGGGCCTGCAGCTCATGGTGGAGGGCGAGAAGACGCGCCTGTGGATCCCGGAGGAGCTCGCCTACAAGGGCAAGCCCGGCCGTCCCCAGGGCATGCTCGTGTTCGACGTGGAGCTGATCAAGATCCTGAATTGAGTGCGCCCGAGTGCGTAGCCGCGGCCCAGGTGGGGTGACGTGCGCGCGGCTCGCTGCTTTCCGCCGAGGTGTTGTCGGCGTGTCGTGCGCGCGTCCTTTCCTCGGTCTAGTCGTTTTCTGAGTGCCTGCCTTCGGGCTCAACCCGACGCAGATTTCGCTCGAAGATCACGGAGGGCCCGGACCGCGTCCGGCTTTTCGTGGAGAGCGCATGGGGCAGAGGTTTGTGCACGCACGAGCGTTGGGGCGCGAACAGAGGGCGCGCAGCGCGTTTCGCAGTCCGCGGTTCCTGTTGTTGCTCGGAGCGCTCGGCTCGGGTGCGTGCACGCTGGTGTACGAACCCGATGTGGGACCCGCGATCGACCGCAGCTCCGACTCGGAGTCGACCGCCGCGAACGGCGCAGACGGCTCGCCGTCGAGGGGCGGGGAGGGCGGCCAAAACGCGGGGGCCGCGGGCAGCGGCGGCTCCTCGGGCAACGGGGCGAGCTCGGGTAGCGGGGGCGCTTCGGGAGGTGCGAGCGGCGCGGGCGATGCCGACGGGGGGGCGTCGTCAGGCGGCGACGGGGGGAGCTCGGGCGGGAATTCGCCGCCCGACAACGGTTGCGCCATCAAAGACTCCAATCCGGGCGACGACGTGTCGTTTGCGGCAGACGTCATGCCGGTGCTCGCGGCATGCCGCTGCCACGACCCCAACAGCGCCGACCCCGTAGGCATGATCGAGACAGGCCTCACGATCGATGGTTTCGACAACCTGATGATGGGTGGCGATACCACGGGTACCCAGATCGTGGTGCCCGGAAATCCTTGCGACAGCATCATCCTGCAGAAGCTCAGCGAGACGCCTCCCTTTGGCGCACGCATGCCGAAGGACGGCCCCTATCTCACGCTCGAAGATAGTCAGCTCATCTCAGACTGGATCAAGGAGGGTGCGAAGAACAACTGAGCTGTAGTGCTTGGATGTCCATGTGTTGAGGCGGCGTCTGATGTGATCTGTAAGTGCTCGTGATCCCATCAAAAGCCCTTGATAACGAGTCAAAAGCGCTGAGCTAATCCTCAGGATTCCCCTCGCTCCTCTCCCTTACTGTTTAGAGTGCGCGCACGCTTCGAAGTTCACGTCGAGATGGTGCGCGCGGGGAAGCACACGGGGGGACGTTGGCAATGACCTGGAGTAGAGTCGCGCTGGTTGCGTTATCGATCACACTCGGCACGGGCTGTCTGTTCGAAGAAGATCCGGTGCAGGTCAACGACGACGGGGCGGCCGAGGGAGGCGAGAACGGCTCCGTGGGCGAGGGCTCAGCGGGTGGCGAATCGAACGGCTCGAGCGGGCGCGATTCGGGAGCCGATGAAGGGCCTTCTCTCGTGGACGCAGGTCCGGGCGACGGGCAGGAGCTCGATGCTGCGAGTGAAGACATCGACGCCAGTACAGGTCTCGACGCCGGCGATTCCAAGGGCGACGAGGATGCAGCCACGAGCGCGGACGCTGGCGGAGACGAGGATGCTGGCGGAGACGAGGAGGAGCCGGAGCCTGTGGTGCCCGATCTCGGTGCGCTCGACCTGGAGAGGCCGGACCGCGCGGCTCTGATCAAGAGCTACCTCGAGAGCGAGGCCTACGCAGACAACTGGTTCCCCGCGTTTGAAGCGAGCACGGCCGCGCGACCACTCATGGCTCTGCCTGGAAACCCGCCAAGCACCCACGGTAATCAGGTGCGCGTGTTTCAGAACGCGGTGGGCAAGCAGGCGGTGGACGCCTATCTCGCGTCCAATCGTGCGAGCCCTCTGGTCATGCCGAACGGCAGCGTCGTCGTGAAGGAGGTCTACAAGGCCGTTGCACCGCCGACCGATCCGGTGGAATACGTCCTCGACCGCGTGCTCGTGATGGCCAAAGTGGAGGGGCTGAAGGACGCGACTCCCATGTTCAACCACGAGGGCGACTGGTTCTTCATGAGCATTACCGGTGGCGCCGCCACGGCTGGCTCGGAGGCTTGCGTCAACTGCCACAACGGCCGCACGAACGGCGCACTCTGGCCCGAGGTCCCCGAGGTGAAGGATGAGGATGGCAACGTGGTGACCCCGAAGCGCGAACGAGGCAACTCGGACGCCCTCGTGCCCTACGATCGGTTGCTGGTCGCCTACTGCTCCGACCCTGCGACGCCCGAGTGCTCGCTCGGGCACTGAGCGAGCTGGCTCAGGTCTGCGCGGTGCCGCGGCTCATCACGAGCTTGCCCGAGCGGATCACCTCGCGCACGTCGTAGGGCTGCATCAGCGACAGCATGCTGTCGAGCTTGGCGCTCTCGCCGTAAACGCGGATCATCAGCGCTTCGGGGCCGTAGTCGACCACCTTGGCCTTGTAGTGTTCCGCGATCTGCAGAAGGGGCGTGCGCTCCTCGAGGGGCACGGCGATCTTCACGAGCGCGACCTCGGTCTCGACCATGTCCTGCTTCGTGTGGTCCTCGGCGCGGACGACGTCGACGAGCTTGGCGAGCTGCTTGATGATCTGCTCGAAGGTCTGCTCGTCGCCGGAGCAGGTGATGGTCATGCGCGCGTAGCCGTGTTGCGTCGCGCGGCTCACCACCAAGCTCTCGATGTTGTAGCCGCGGCGCGAGAACACGAGCGCGACACGCACGAGCACGCCCGGCTTGTCGTTCACGTAGAGCGAGATGGTGTGGACGCCATTGCCGTTTTTTTCGCTCGACTGGCTCATGTCACGTACTCCCGGTGGGCTTTTGGAGCTTCGTCTTCGGACGCTCGATGATCATGTTCTTGAGCGGCGCGCCCGCGGGGATCATCGGAAAGACGTTGTCTTCCTTCACCACCTCGGCCTCCACGACACAGGGGCCGTCGTTGTACTCGATGGCCTTCTTGAGCACGCGATCCACGTCCGAAGGGCGCTTGATGCGGAAACCCTTCACGCCGTAGGCCTCGGCGAGCTTCACGAAGTCGGGGTTGCCCTCGAGATCGACGCCGGAGTAGCGGTTCTCGAAGAACAGCTCTTGCCACTGGCGCACCATGCCGAGGTAGTGGTTGTTGATGATCAGCACCTTCACCGGCAGCTTGTGGATCGCGGCCGTGGCCAGCTCGCACAGCGTCATCTGAAAGCCCCCGTCGCCGACGACGGCCCACACCGGCTTGTCGGGCACGGCGAACTGCGCGCCGATGGCTGCGGGAAAGCCGAAGCCCATGGTGCCTGCACCGCCGGAGCTCAGCCAGTGACGGTTCTTGCGTGTGCGGCAGAACTGGGCAGCCCACATCTGATGCTGACCCACGTCCGTGGTGATGATGGCGTTGCCCTGAGTCAGCGCATCGAGCCTGTCGAGCACGTGCTGCGCCTTGAGGCCGCCTTGCTTGTTGTACTTGAGCGGAAACTGCTTCTTCCACTTGTCGCACTGGGCCACCCACTCGTCGCTCTCGCAGCGATCCACGTAGGGGAGCAGATCTTCGATCACGCGCCGCGCGTCGCCACACAAGCTCACGTCGGGGCGGATCACCTTGTTGAACTCGGCTCGGTCGATGTCGATGTGAATCTTCATCGCATCGGGGCAGAACTCGTCGATCTTGCCCGTGATGCGGTCGTCCCAGCGAGCGCCGATGGCCATGATCAGATCGCAGCCGATGACGGCCTTGTTGGCGTAGGCCGTGCCGTGCATCCCGAGCATTCCGAGATGCAGCGGATGGCGCTCGTCCACCGCGCCCTTGCCGAGCAAGGTGTTGACGAGCGGGGCGTTGAGCTTCTCGGCGAGGCGCAGGATCGCGGGGCCTGCATCCGAGATCACCGAGCCGTGGCCCACGTACAAAAGCGGCCTTCGCGCGCGGCGTAGCAGCTTGGCCGTGGTCTCGAGCTCTTCGGGCCTCGCGCCGCCGGGGATGTCGTAGCCGGGCAGCTCGACCTCATCCACGAAGGCCGCGTGACAGGGGCCGCTCGTCACGTCCTTGGGCAAGTCGACCAGCACGGGGCCCGGGCGTCCGGTGCGCGCGATGTAGAACGCCTCGCGCAGCACACGCGGGATGTCTTCGGCGTCTTTCACGAGGTAGCTGTGCTTCACCACCGGGTAGGTGATGCCTGTGACGTCCGCCTCCTGGAAGGCGTCCTTGCCGAGGTTTTCGCGGATGGTCTGGCCGCACAACACGACCATGGGCACCGAGTCCATCAGGGCGGTCAGAAGGCCGGTGACCGTGTTCGTGGCGCCTGGGCCGGAGGTCACGAGCACGACGCCTGGCTTGCCGGTGGCGCGCGCGTAGCCGTCGGCCATGTGGGTCGCCCCCTGCTCGTGGCGTACCAGGATGAGCTTGATGTCCGAGTCGACGAGCGCGTCGAAGATTGGAATCGCCGCTCCGCCGGAGAGCCCGAAGACGTACTCCACGCCCTCACGCTCTAGGCACTGGATCAGCTTCTCAGCGCCGCTGGGTACTTTGTCCGGGTTGCTCATGGATCTGGCTCTTTCGCCCCCAGATCGCCCTGAGCATCCGGAGGAGTTGCCTCCGAATGTGGCCCAGAGAGGGTCGATTGCCAGCCGAAAGCGCCCCGAGTGAACGAAAAGTCGTGGTTGGAGGGGCGTTGTGGCGGGGTATGGGGGCTGTGAACCCCTATTGGGCGCGCGAAACCTGGACGATTGGCTCGGCGTCTTCGCCCCAGCTCACCCAAACCGACCACGGGCGACAGCACACGTCGCAGTCCTGGACGAAGCTGCCCTCGGTACTGGGGTCGAGATCGAGCTCCTGCCACTCGAAGCAATAGGGGCACTGCACGTCGACGGCGTCTCGCATGGGCTGCCTCAGTGGGCCATCAGCATGGCGCCTGCGGGTTCATCGCTTGGCGTCTTCACCCGCGCCTTCACCGCGAAGGCGAACAGGATGACCAGCATGTTGAGCAGGGCGAGAAGCACGAACGGCCCCGCGCCACGCCAGCCGTCGAACAGCTTCCCACCCGCGAACAGGCAAAACATGATGCCGGCCGCGCCGAACGTGCCGAACATGCCGACCACCGAGCCTCGGAACTTGGCCGGGGCCTGCTGCTGGATCAGCACCTGGCTCGAGATCACGCCGCCCACCTGACCAAAGCCGATGATGGCGGCGGCGACCCACATCAGACCGGCCGTCGGATCGGTCACGAAGAAGCACAGCCCGTAGCCGA
>CAYNOM010000480.1:0-5490 GCA_964398415.1 uncultured Polyangiales bacterium
CGGCGAGCGTGTCCTCGTGACGACGCTCACCAAACGCATGGCTGAAGACCTGACCCAGTACTACCAGGAACTGGGCGTGAAGGTGCGGTATCTGCACAGCGACATCGACACGCTCGAGCGTATCGAGATCCTGCGTGACCTGCGGCGGGGGGCGTTCGACGTGCTCGTCGGCATCAACCTGCTGCGCGAGGGGCTCGACCTGCCCGAGGTGTCGCTGGTGGCGATCCTCGACGCCGACAAGGAAGGCTTTCTGCGCTCCCCGCGCTCGCTCATCCAGACCATCGGCCGCGCCGCCCGCAACGTGCACGGCGAGGTGATCATGTACGCCGACCGGATCACCCGCGCGATGGAGCAAGCGATCACGGAGACCGACCGGCGCCGCGAGCGCCAGACGGCGTACAACACGGAGCACGGCATCACGCCGCGCACCGTGCAAAAGACGCTGCTCAGCCTCGACCCGTCGAGCGGCGAGCGCGACTACCTGGCCCTGCCCTCGGCTTCGAAGCAAGACGCTCCCAAGACGCCCGAGGAACTGCGCGAGCGCATCGAGGAGCTGCGCTCGGAGATGCTCGTGTTCGCGGAGAGCTTGGAGTTCGAGAAGGCCGCGGCCCTGCGCGACCAGATCAAGCAGCTCGAGCAGGGCTTCGCCGGGGCGGCGACCGAGGCGAAGAGCCCGGCAGCCCGGAGGAAGGCCGCCGCGCGCGGCCGACGGCGCTGAGGCCCGCTCGCGCAGCGCTTGCGCCCGGGGGCTTGTGTGCGCTCACGCTCACCGCGGTGCCCATCCACCCCACGCTTGTGACGCAGAAAACTGCGCGCTACCCTCAGTGCAATGCGCTTTCTTGGGCCTCTCGTCGCGCTGCTCTTGCTCGCCTCGCCTGGGCGTTCGGCAGCCCAAGCCCGGGCCCAGATCGAGCTCGACTTCGTGCCCTCCGACCGGGCCCAGATCGCAGTCTGGGTCGAGAAGCAAGACGGCACCTTCATGGGGACGTTGGCCCTGACCTATGCCGTGGCCACGGCGGGCATCGGCAATCGTCCGGGCGCGTTGCAGATGAACAGCGGCTACCGCTGGCCCTATGGCCGCCGCGAGGGCGTCTTGCCCGTGTGGGCCCACCGCCGCGCCTCCGCTCCCGGCGCCAAGCTCTGGAAGCGGGTCATCTTCCAGGACCGCTCCTCCGAGGGCGCTGCCTCGCGCACGAGCGCCGACCAGAGCGTCGACGACTATTACTGCTTGTCCTTCGACCGTGAGACCACGGGTCGCGAAGCCCTGGACGCCGTGACCTGCGCCAGCGTGTTCTCGAGCGACAAGGGCCGCTTCATCACCGACCGCGACGTGGCCCGTGGTTACGCCGAGCCCTTCGAGCCCCCGGTCGGACCTCCGACGATGCGCAAGCTCGACCTATGGTCGATGTATCCACCACGGCGCAACGCGAGACGATGTGAGGCAGCGGGCTGCTACGACCACGAAGATCTGGCCAGCTTCCGCTCCCATGCCAGCGCGGTGATGCCCGAGATCGATGCTGTGTCGTTCGCGACACCCGCTGGTTCGCGCCTTGCGCACTGGGTGCTCAACGTGCCCTACGACTGGGAGCCGACGGCGGATTATCGACTGTTCATCGAGGTCAACGTCGAGGGCGACTACAACGAGACCTTCAATGCCGACACGATGCCCACCCCGTCCGGTCCGTCCGGGCGCTGGGACACTTGGGCCTCGTCCTACGGTTACCCCTATCGCGGTCAGCCCTCGGTGGTGTTCTCGATACCGTTCCGACTCGACGGCGTCGGCAGCCGCAGCGTGACCGAGCCCGACGGCTACGGCGACATCCACGGTGCGGACGGAGAGCTGCGGCCCATGGCCGAGGCCATCACCAACGATCCCGACCGCGAGCCCGGCAGTGGCGCCGATCGCTTGCTGCTCGCGGGCGGCGCGAGAGCCCAGCTCAACGTGAAGCAGAACGATGCGTGCCTCTTGCCGGACGCACCTGAAGAGTGCGGCAAGCCCTGTGACGCCAGGCTCGATCTGTGCGGCAAGTTGGTGTGCGGGTCGGACGGGACGTGCCAGTCGGTGTGCGTCGCGACCCGCGCGCCCGCGAGCGTGCAAGCCCTGAGGGTCGAGCGCTACCCCGAGCGCATCCACGCCCACATGTGGGCCCGGATGACGTTTGTCGTGCCCCAGAGCGATCGGCCCATCGGGGGCTTTGACGTCCGCGTGCGGCCCGAGGGGGGCGACTGGGACCAGGCCTACACCCACGACCCGGTTCAGAAGCTGTTGCCGGTTGCGCTCGACGTATGCGCCGACCCCGATGATCCCATGCGCAACCGTTGCCCCAGCTTGCAGGCTGGCGACGAGATCTCGGTCGATCTCACCGGTCTCCAACAACAGACGCGCTACGAGGTGTCGATCGCCGCGCGCGACGCCACCTGCAACCAGCTCGGTCCGGTGGCCACGGCGAGCTTTGCCACGCCGGCCCGCGAATTCACCACGGTGTCGCCGTGCTTCGTCGCCACCGCCGCCTACGGCTCGCCCTTGGCCCAGGAGATCTCCGTATTGCGCGAGGTGCGCGACCGCTATCTGCAGAGCCATGCCCTGGGTCGCGCCTTGGTCCGCGCGTACTACGCGATCGGCCCCGACCTGGCCGCTGTGGTGCGTGAGCGGCCGTGGCTGCGCGACTTGACCCGCGCGGTCTTGAACCCGGTCGTTCGCGTTGCGCGCTGGTGGCTGTCGTGAAGCCCGTCGTGGGCGCGCTCGCGCTGCTGCTCGTGGGCTGTGCCCACGTGCGGCCCGATCAACGCGAGGCGCTGTCGAAGCCCAGCATGGACACGGCCAGCGAGTCTGGCGAAGCCGCCTTCCAGGCCCATTTGCGTGAGTCGCGTGAGGGCTCGACGGCCAGTGCCGGCGCGGCAGGCGGCGGCTGCGGCTGCAACTGAGGACTGAAAGCGTACCGATGCGCCGCCCGTCTTTGCTCGTGCTCGCCCTGTGTGTGGCTCTGTTGCCAGGTGCGCCCTCCCATGCTGAGGACGCCGGCACCGTCGACGCCAAGGCGCCGTGGCACGGTCAGGTCGGTGCGCGCGGCAACTACTACTGGGAGCGCTCGACCCGCGTCGTGGCGCCGGCTGTGAGCGCGTCTCTGGTCTCGCCTTCGGGCGTGCGGATCGACGGCACCTACCTGCTCGATGCGATCACGAGCGCGAGTCAAGCGACCGGCGTGCAGTCTGACGTGGGCTTCACCGAGGTGCGTAACGACGTGCAGGCGGGCCTCGGCTACGAGGTCGACTTCGGCAAGACCCAGCTCGATGTCGGCGTGCGCGGGCGCTTCAGCAAGGAACCCGACTACCTGTCGCGCGGGGCGGGCCTGAGCTTCGCGCTCAGCATGTACGAGCGCACGAGCACCCTGCGCGTCAACGCCTACGTGCTCCACGATGAAGTGTCGAAGGTCGATCGCATGGCGCCCTCGGACGACCCCACGCGGCTGCGCGCGAGCAAGCCCGTGCGCGTGGGCGATCTCGAGGCCCTGTCTCTCGGTCTCGCCTGGGATCAGGTCTTCACCCCCACCCTCATCGGCACCTTTGGCTACGATGCTGCGCTGCTGAGCGGCTTCAACGCCAACCCCTACCGCGCGGTGGCCTATGCGGATGGTGGAGGCAGCCCCGAAGACCACCCCGGCCAGCGCGTGCGCGCGGCCTACTACGCGTGGCTTGCGCACTACTTCTTGCCGGCAGGCGCGGCCGTGCGCGTGGGCTACCGCCTGTACCGCGACAGTTGGGACATCACCGCCCACGCGCCGGAGGTGCGCTTCCACCAGGAGCTCGGGCGGCACACCGAGGTCAGGCTGCGCTATCGCTACTACACGCAGTCGGCTGCGTACTTTTGGCGTCGAGGCGGAAACCTGCGCAACGACCGCTATCTTACTGCCGACCCGAAGATGAGCCCCTTTCAAAACCAGACCGTGGGCATGAAGATGCGCGTGGCGTTGTCGTTCTTGTCTTTCACGGCCTTCGACTTCGCGCGTGAAGCCGTGATCGACTTCGGCATCGAGTACGTGTTCAACACGAATCGCTTCGGCGACGGCGTGATAGGTCAGGGCGGCCTGAGCTGGCCCTTCTGAGCTCGTTCTATTCGGGAGGACGTCGCGTGGTGCAGACGGTGTCGGTGAACGGCGTCACGATCGCCTACGACTCCATCGGTGAGGGCGAGCCGCTGTTGCTCGTGATGGGGATCGGCGCGCAGCTCGTGATGTGGGAGACGGACTTTTGCGAGGCCTTGGCCGCCCGAGGCTTTCGCGTGATCCGCTTCGACAACCGCGACGTGGGCGAGTCGAGCCAGCTCGATCACCTGGGCACGCCGCGTCTCGGTCGCGTGCTCAGGCAGCGCGCGCTCGGCTTGCCCATCGATGCCCCGTACACCCTCGACGACATGGCCGACGATGGCATGGCCCTGCTCGATGCCCTTGGTGTTCCAAAGGCTCACGTGTGCGGCATTTCGCTCGGGGGCATGATCGCGCAGCACATGGCGCTGCGGCACGCGAGCCGGGTGCAATCGCTCTCGCTCTTGATGTCGAACAGCGGCGAGCTTTGGGTCAACGTGCCGGAGCCACGGGCCTTCCTTGCGCTGATCTCCAAGGTGAAGCGCGATCGTGAGGCCGCGATCGCGCGGCAACAGCGCCTGTTTCACGTGCTCGGCCATGATCCGCACCGCACGCCGCCCGAGCGCGTGGCCAAGACGGCCGGCGTGCACTTCGATCGCGGTGTCTATCCGCGCGGCTTCGCGCGGCAGTTCGCGGCGATGTCGGCCTCCGGCGGACGGCTGTCTCGCTTGCGCCGACTGCGCGTGCCCACGCTCGTGTTGCACGGTGCGCGAGATCCGCTCGTCACGCCGCTTGGCGGTCGGCTGCTTGCCGCAAGCATCCCAGGTGCGCGCTTCGAGCTGATCGACGACCTCGGCCATGACCTCGCGCCGAGCGTCTGGCCCCATGCGATCGACGCCATCGTCGACAACGCGCAGCGCACCGACGAGCCGCGACGTCTCACGCCGATGCAGGTGGTCTCGGCCTTGGTGCGCCGGCCGCGGCGCGTGGGGTAGACCGCTCCACCCAGCCCATGACCCCGGGCAGCGTGCTGAGCAGAATGCACAACAGGACCCCCGCGCCACCGAGCAAGGCGATGGCGCGCAGGGGATGAAAGCCCTCGTTCGTACCGTGGGCCAACATCACCCCGCACAGGGCGGTGCCGAGCGCGTAGCCCAGGCTGCCGCTGCCGTGAATCTGGGCCATGGCCGAGGCACGCGCCGCGGGGTCTTCGGCGCTGCCGGCCTTGGCCAGGCAACCTGTGAACAAGCTGCCCGCGCAGGCGCCGGTGAGCGCCGCCCAGAGCAAGCGCTGGGACGCGAACGAGAGCGGGAGCAGCGCCCCAAACAAGAGCACGCTCAAGCACAGCGCCGATGCATGCGCGACCGGCAGCGCGCCGTAGCGTGCCGCGAGCCGTCTGGCGAAGGGC
>CAYNOM010000481.1:0-5484 GCA_964398415.1 uncultured Polyangiales bacterium
CTCGCCGGGACCTGTGCACCGGCCCGCGATGCACAGTTTCGTGCCGCACTTGCCGGTCTCGACGTCGCATGCCTGATCGGGTGGGCACTCGATCGAGCCTTCGACCGCGCATGAAGGCACGACGCAGCGCTGTCCGATACACTCTTGCCCGGCGGGACACAGCGGTTCGGCCCCGCTCTCGTCGGTGATCTTGTCGCAGTCGTTGTCGACGCCATCACACAGCTCGGGTGCCTGGTAGTAGACGTTCGGGTTCTGATCGTCACAGTCGCCGAAGCGATTTCCATCAGGGATCGTGATATCGCCGCACCACTGGTAGCCGTCGCCGTCTTGATCGTGACCCTCGTCGATCTTGCCGTCGCAGTCGTTGTCCTCGCCGTCGCCGCACTTGTCGGCGCCCATCGGATCTGGATCCTCATCGATCCGACCGTCACAGTCGTTGTCGATGCGATCTCCGCACACCTCGGGTCCCGAGGGCAGGCACTCGGCCACGCATACGCCTTGCACGCAGGAGCTACCCGAGGGGCAGGGGTCGGGCTCGCCCGCCACGACCACGCACTTCTCCACGCAGCGACCGGCCATGCACACCTGTCCCAGGCCACAAGGATCGGCGAGACCCGGGCTCGGCTGACAGCGAGCCTCTTGCTCCTCGGGATTGACGAGCCACGAGCAGGCCGCGAGTGCGACCGTCATCCACAGCGCCATGAGCGAGTGCGCTCTCAAAGCGACCCCCGAATGGAGAGCGACAGCCCTCCGCGACTTGCGCCCAAGGCGAGACGCGGCCCCGTGCGGCGCGTGCTGCGCTCGACTGGCTGCTGACGCAACGCGTACAGGAGGATGCCGGTCACACCTAGCGTTGCACCCACCATCAGCATCACATCCGTCGTCAGGGCCAGGCGATCGGCGCGCTGCATGAGATCGGCGCGTTCGTCTGCGCTGCCGTTTGCGCCCACGACGAAGCGCTTGGTGCGCGTTTCGACCTTCAGCGCGAACGCACCGGTCACCGCGCCCGCGGCCACTGCAGCGAGGGCCGTGCCGGTGACCCACCAGAATGCTCCATCGGCCACACCGCGCTCGATCGGCTGCGTGGCGCTCTCCGGCGTGCGCAGGCGCTCGGTCGGCGGAGCCGTGGTGGGCGCCGCCACTTGGTTTCGCGCGCCCTCGAGGCGCAGCAGGATCGCCGCCACGCGCTCACGCTCCTCACGCTCCGTGGGCGGCAACATGCTGCGATAGCGTTGGTAGAACTCGATCGCGCGCTCGACATTGCCGAGCAGCTCGTAGACGCGCGCCACGTTGTAGGCGAGGTTGGGCGAGCCTGGGTCGAGCTCGAGGGCGCGCTCGAGCTCCATCACCGCATCGCGGTAGCGGCCGGCCTGATAATGGTCGCGCCCCCGGTTGTAGGCTTCGATCGCCTCTGGCGGCGGGGGAGCTCGGCCTTCGCCATCCGTATCCTGTGCCGCGGACGTGGCGGGGCTCGCGAGACACAGCAGCAGGGCGGCTGCAGCCGCCAGGCGGCGCCACAGGCAGAATTCGTACCGGGATCGACTGGCAGGATGCGTCATGGGAGTCATCCGCTCACGCTGCGCGCCATGGGTCCCCGCCCGAGAGTGCCCGTGCCGCGTTGCGCGAGAGCGAAAAAGGGTAAGTCGTAGTCTGTGGGGGGTACCGGGCTAGAATGCCACAAGCTTCCGGCTTTCGTACCGGTCCTGCACACGTCGCGTGATATGGCTTAACATCACATGAGTCGCGTCGCGAAACTTCTGTTTGCAGTCGTTGTGAGTTTGGGCCTTTGCGCCACCACAGTGTCTGCTCAGGTGCGAAGGCCGCTTACATCCTCCACGGCTTTCCCCGTATCGGTGGTGAGTCCGGATAACGCCCTCGCCACGTCCATCAACCCCTCCGCGCTCGGAGCGCTCGACACCTGGTCACTGACGGGCAGTTACATCGATCCGCTGCCCGACTCCGCCTTCGCCGATCGCCTGACCTCGGTCTACCTGGCGTCGCGCCTCGGGCAGGCCTTTGCCCTGGGAGCTGGCGTCGATGCGCTGCGGTCGCGTACGCCCGGTCTGAGCTCGTACAACGGTTTCACCCTCGGCGCGGCCCTCAATGCTGGCGCGGCCTGGTCGCTCGGCGCTTCTTGGCGGCTGCGCGCGCCGCGTGCCGGCGCTGCCCATGCCCACACCGCGGACGTGGGGCTGAGCTTTCGACCCTCGCCCACCTTGGGCTTCAGCGTGCTCGGCCGCGATCTCGCGATCGACTCCCCCTACCTCGGCCGGCTGCAGGTGCGGCGCTCGGCGCTTTTGGCCGCCACGCTGCGGCCGCTCGGTGACGATCGCCTGTTCCTCGAGCTCGGGGGGACGGTCGATCAGGCGGACGACATGGGCGCTCGCTTCGCCGCGGGCATCGAGCTACCCGGCATCGGGCGTCTGTCGGCTGCGGCCGAGCTCTCGCAGTACGATCAGCGGGAGATCTGGACGTTCAGCGGGGGGCTCGACGTGCGCTGGGGCGGGCTGTCGGTCGCGCCCGCCCTGCACACCACGAAGGGCTTCGACGAGGTCTCTTGGTCGCTCATGGCCGACCTCCACGGCAAGCCGCGCATCGGGATACCCACGCAGGCCTACGCCGTGAAGATCAAGATCGAGGGGCTCAGCACGCGGCGTCTCTTGTCGACCGTGATAGCTCTCGATCAGGCACTTCACGATCCGCGCGTGACGGCGGTGCTGCTCGAGACCCGTGACACGGCCGCAGGGCTCGCGGTCGCTCAAGAGCTGCGCTTGATGATCGGTGCGCTGCGCAACGCCGGAAAGCCCGTCTACTGTCACCTCGAATCGCCCTCGGGCAGCGAGTACTACCTGTGCTCGCGGGCCACGCGTGTCGTGCTCGACCCGGCCGGCTCGGTGCGTTTGATGGGCGTCGCCAGCGACTCGCTCTACTTCGGTGATGTGCTCCGGAACATCGGCGTGCGCGCCGACTTCGTGCGCATCGGCCGCTACAAGAGCGCTCCTGAGCAATACATGAACCGGGGGCCCTCCGAGTTTGCGGCGGCACAGCGCAACGAGCTGCTCGACGACGCCTACCGAAGGCTCACGCACGACCTCGCCGACGATCTCGGACGCGATGCGGCTCGCGTGCGCGCCCTGATCGACAAGGGGCCCTTTGCTGCGAGCGAGGCGGTCGAGCACGGGCTCGTCGCCACCACGGTCGACCTGCACGATCTGGAGAGCGACGCGAAGGGCACGCTCGGGCCCCACACGCCGCTTCGCGAGCGCATCGCGACCGCCGATCACGAGCGGTTCGGTCCCAGCGGACAGATCGGCGTGGTGGTGGTCGACGGAACGATCGTCGACGGCGAAAACGTCGACGTCCCGTTCTTCGACATACACATGAGCGGCGGCCGCACCATCTCGCGACGCATCGACGAGCTCGCCGACGACCCACGTATCCGGGCCATCGTGCTGCGCATCGACAGCCCTGGCGGCGCCGTCACGGCTTCCGATCAGATCTGGCGCGCCGTGCGTCGCGCGCGCGACAAAAAGCCCGTGGTGGCCTCCATGGGCGAGGTGGCGGCGAGCGGTGGCTACTACGTGGCGTCCGCGGCCAACGAGATTTGGGCGAGCCCCTCGAGCATCACCGGCTCCATCGGCATCTTCTACGGAAAGGTCGACATCGCCCCTCTGGCCGAGCGCTTCGGCATCGGCATCGACAGCCAGAAGCGTGGTTTGCACGCGGGGGCCGACACCCTGTATCGCCCCTTCACGGACGAGGAGCGCGCGGCTTTGGTGGTGAAGCTCAGGCTCTGGTACCGGCAGTTTCTCGAACGCGTCGCCCAGGGCCGCAACATGAGCGTGGAGCGCGTGGACGCCCTCGCCCGCGGGCGGGTGTACAGCGGCGACGCGGCCCACGAAAACGGCCTCGTCGATTCCCTCGGTGGGTTTGGTGCCGCCCTCGCACGCGCGCGCGAGCTCGCACGGCTGAAGCCCAACGCCGAGGTCGTGATCGTGCCGCGCCGGCCGTCGACTTTGCTCGATTACATCACGGGCGTGGGCGGATCGGCCCAGGCTGGTCCGGGCCTCGGGCTACCACTGTCCGATACCCTGCGCCCCATCGTCGCCCGCTGGCTTCTGCTCTCCACGCTGTCGGGGCTCGAGCCCGTGGCGCTCTACGAGGGCCCGCTCGACGTGCGCTGAGGGCACCATGCGTTCGCGGCCGTGAGAAACGCGGCACGGTTTGACGAGCACCGCGCGCACTCCTACCGTTGTCCCCATCCGCATGGGTGCCGATCCTCTCAGCCTCGCGCTCGCCATCGCCGGCGCGCTGTTTCTGTTCTACGTGCTGCTGAAGCTCCGCTATTCGCTCTTGCCAGCGAGTGCCGAGGTGCGCGACGTGAAGCGCCGCATTCAGCAGGCGCAGGTCCGCGCCCACGATCGCAGCGCGAGTGCCGAGGTACGCGCGCGGGCGTTCTGCGAAGCGGCCCAGGTGGCGCTCGAGGAGCTCGGGCGCCCCAATCTCGCTGCCAGCTACGCGCGCCGCGCCCAACGTGTCGACCCGAGCCTCGCGGAGCCCGTACGACTGCTGTCCATGTCTCTGCAGCGCGGGGGACGGCTGCGCGCGCTCGAGCGCCTCTTGTGGCGGCGCCTGGCTCACGAAGACACAAGTCCCGGCTATCAGTGCGCGTACGACGAGCTCGTGAAGCTGTACTCCGGCCCGATGAAGAAGCCCGACCGCGCCGCCGTGCTCAAGCGCATGCGCACCGCTTCTATTCCACCATCGGATTATCGAACGCGATCGGAATGAGAATCGCGAAGCTCTCCTGCTCGGGGGCCAGGCCCTGCGGCAGGGGCGGGAAGGGCGTCGCGTGACGGATCGCCGCATGGGCCGCCGCATCGAAGTCGGCAAAGCCGCTCGAGCGAATCAGGCGCGGGGTGCCGCTCAGCCGTCCGTTGCGTTGCACGATCACGCGATAGATCGTCGTGCCTTGGTCTTTGGCGAGGGCGCGCGCTAGCGGGAACACGAGGGCCCTGCGTATTCGCGCCCGCTGCTCCGTGATCCACCGCAGGTAACGTGAGTCGCGCGTGTCGAGCGCGAAGTCGTGTCCGGTGCCGGGGGCGTAGGGGGACGCGCTCGCACCGACGCCTGCGCCGCGTAGCCCCAGGCCCGCGCCATCGCTTTGCGGCCCGCCCGTGCCTGCGCCGCGGCGCTCTGCGCGTTGCGTGCTGGCCTCGACGAACGAACGCTGCAGTCGCGCCGCGAGCAACTCGGCGTCCACGTTGTCGCGGACTCGAGCGTCCTGTTCGCCGGCGGTCGTGGCCGCGGGGCCTCGATCCACGTTGGGGCGCCCATGGCCGACGCGGGCCGCACGGCTCGCGGTGGGTGTGGCGGCGGCGTCGTTTCCCGGCCTCGGTCCCGACGTGCGGGTGAGGGTTCTGCGGCGTGTGCGACCGGAGCCCGGAGGTGTCGATCCGGCGCGACTCGAAGAGGCCTACGCGG
>CAYNOM010000482.1:0-5482 GCA_964398415.1 uncultured Polyangiales bacterium
ATCTTCGGGACAGGGTTGCGGTGTGGCCACCGTTCGCGGCAGCGCGGCGAGCGTGCGCGACCCACTGGTACGCCTGTGCCATGGCGTGCGATCGCTCGCACCACGTACGATGGGCCCGTCGACGTCCGGCGTTCGCGCGGTTCTCCACCGCGCCGACGACGCGGCCATCGAATACTTGCTGGTCCAAATGGCCCTCGCGGTGCGCTGCGAGAGACCTTGATGCCACACGGCTCGCGCCGGGTTTGTGGAGGTACGCGTCATCGCGGGAGCCTAGCGATGCCTCGCTGGGTGGTCGCGTCGCGTTGGACCCATTCACCCCTTTCGCCCATCGCACGGCGCGATTGACAAGCGCCTTCAGATCTGGCGGAACTCTCTGAAACCAACCCCCTTGGCTTTAGGCTTTTCCGAGGTGCTCATGCGCTTGCGTTGGCTTTTCCGCGGGCTTTCGCTGTCCCCCGTCGTCACGATCGTCGCCGCTTGCAGCACAGGGGCTGTGGAGCCCGGTGCGACCCAGGTGAAAGCCGACTCGGCGAACGACGACTCGCATCGCATGGATGCGGGATCGGATCCCTTGGAGACTGGCGACTCGGGAGGCCGTGATCGCGAGCCGGTGAAGGGGGAGGCGGGCTCCGACGAACCAGGCGACACGGACCTCCCCGCTGCAGGCGAGGGTGGAAGCGAGCTCGACGAGGGTTGCACGCCGGAGGTCGAGCTCGTCCTCGAGGACACCGGACCGAACGGTCAGCTATTTGTGGAGGCGGCGGGGGGTGATCCCTCCGCCTTCGTCGTTGGCATTGGCCGCCACGTGTGTCGCATCTTGTACCGCGATACCTCCGAGCTCCTGCCGGTCACGCACCTCGAGCTCATCATCCGCGACGAAGACGGGGTCGCTTGGAAGGCGGGCAGCGGCAATCGCATCACCGTCATGATCAGTACTCGCCACTTGCGCAGCGTCGCCGACGCTGAGGGGCGGCAAGCTGTTGCGCGCGAGATCCGGGGCATTCTGTATCACGAGATGGCCCACATGTATCAGTACGACGACCGGGACAACCCGCGGCCACGGCAGCCGGGGGAGGGGGGCTACGCGCGCTTGAGTGAGGTCATCGAGGGAGTGGCCGACTTCGTACGCTATCGCGCCGGGTACATGCCTCGCGGGCGAACGCCCCAGAAAGGCGGCACTTGGGACGACCAGGCCTACAACAAGCCCGCCTTCTTCTTACTCTGGGCCGACACGCAATACCCGGGCTTCGTGTACCGGATGAACCTTACGCTCGCCTCGGGGGACCAGCAGTCGTGGGCGCCTTCGTGGGCATTCCCAGAGATCACGGGCGGCAAGACCGAAGCGGAATTGTGGCGGCAGTTCGAGGCCGCGGCGTGCTGTTCGGGCGTCGTGCAGACCTGCTGTCGGTGAGAGGGGCTGTAGACCGGTGAAGCGCTTCGGCCCCCTTGGGTAGCCCGTGGTTACATCGGTCGCAGATGGCAGAGGGCCGTTTGTTGCGGCTAGCGCATGGTGCCCGAAGACACAGGTGTTGCCGCCGGCGAAAACACGAAGGATGGAGCGTGGGCCCGACAGTGAGCCAGGAGGGCGAGTGTGCTCACCTCCCCTAAAGGACCATCGCATGCGCCATCTCGATCGTTTGATTCTATGGGCCACCGTGGCTGTGCTCGCTGGATGTGGCCAAGGGCCAGCGAACCGTCCTGCCACGCAAGGCTCGGATGGAACGTCGCGAGCCGATGGGTCGACCAGCGCGGACGCGTCGACCAACAACGATGCTGAATCGGCCCCAGATGCGGAACCGGACGACGAGCCCGTGCCGCCACCTGAGGTGTGTCCTGCGTCCATGGAGCCGCCTCCGGCGCATGGTTGCGACGGTGTCGAGCTGACGGCCATGTCCGCGACGGAAGCACGCTCTGCAGCCATCACCACAACCAAGGGCCCCCTCGACGCCGATGCCCTGCGCATTGGGGACGAACAGTTCCTCGATCTCGTGGACCAAGGTTGTCTGCAGCTTGGCAAAGAAGGCGCTGACTTCAGCTTCTCGATGTGGCTCAAGGCGAGCGGCGGCTCGCAGATCATCGGCACCACCGACCAGTACGCGCGCGGACAGGGCTTCATCCTGAGAACGCAGGCCCGCAGCGACGGGATGCTGGAGCTGATTGCCTCTTCGGGTGATGGCCAGGGCATGTGGCAGGACGTGACGTCGGTGCCTTTCGCCGCGAACGCGTGGGTCCACGTTGGGCTGCGATATCGCAACCGCGGCGGCGCCTCGGAGCTTTCGTTGTCGGTCAACATGCAAGCTCGCTCCGGCCCAGCGGCGCCGGATGTCTACAATGCGACGCTTCGCATCGGGGACCGGGGCTGGGGCACGATCGCTCCCTTCGAGGTGAGCGAGACGGTCGCATACGGGCGCTACCTCGCGGACCGTGAGCTGAAGGCGATATTCCTACCAGGCGCAAAGGTCGCTGCAATGTCGGTGGCGACGTTGTCGGAAGCGCTCACCGCACTCGAGAAGCACCTTGACGCGAGCGCTCCTTTGACACCCGAGGCCCTGGCGACGCAGAGCGCTCGTTTCGTGGCCAGCGCTCCGCTGCTCGAGACGGATGTGCCGACCATGCAGCGCGCGCTCGACTTCGTGGAGCGCTACGAGACGCAGGCAGGTCCCTTGTTTACGACCAATGCGACGCGCCAAGGCATCGCAAGAAAGGGCACGCCGGACGATGGTCTCGCGTTCGAGCGCGCCATGCTCGCGGTGCAGCAGGCCTTACTGGACGACGTCTTCACACCGCACACGGTCCAAGGCTGTCGTTCGATGCTGGGCGGGCGGCTCTTCCGCACCTCCGAGTACTTCCCTGGAGCGGTAGAGCCCGCTCAGGATCCAGACGCGGCGCGGCCAGTCGTCATCTCCGCCACGGTGCCCGCCTACTGGGGTCGGCCCGTGGCCTTCGCCACCGAACCGGCACGCCGTCCGACTGGCCTCTACCTCAGTCCGGGAAGTATCGGCGAGGTGATCGTGCCCCAGAGCATGGTCGATGCTGGCTTCAGCGTGCTCGTCGGGGCTCACACGGCGGATCACAGCAACAAGCCAAACTTGAGGCGCCTTGATCGCGTGACGCGAAGGTTTCCCATCACCGATCGCGTGACGCACATTGGCAATCCGCTCGGCGGTGGCGTCTACATCGAAGTGCCCTACCTCGCCGACCTCGGTCTCGTCGAAGTCCGGGTTCGAGGCGCGGTGCAGGCGCCATTCTTTTCGCTGAAGAGCTTCGACACAACGACCGCAGCAGCGTGGCGCGAACGCCGAACCGCGCCCGCCCCGTGGGCCGACTTTGAGACCGACAAATTCATGATGCAGGTGCCGTCGAGCTGGATCTACGCCTATGACGATCCGCGCCCGCTCCTCGAGAAATGGGACACGGCAATGGACGGCGTGTCTGAGCTGCTCGGCTATCCGCCCGAGAAGCGAAACCGCAGCGTGCTCTACGTTCAAGTCGACGTTCAGATTCGGCACGGAGCCTTTGGGATAGGCTATCCACAGGTGAACAATACCTATGATCCATTCGCGAAAGAGAACGGCAACAAGGAGCACTGGCTGCTGACGGATCCTCTCAAGTTCGAGGTCGAATACCACGAGCTTGGCCACGCACAGCTCTTCTCGAAATTCCGCGGCGAGACCGAGGCGCTCGTCAACTTCCCGCATGCGTACGTCACCAACGTCAAATTCGGTGTCCCTTTCGACGCGGCGTTCCAGAGGTCCTTCGGACCAAGCTATGGCGGTCTCGGGATGTCCCCTGACGACGCCGCGATCCACTGGATGATCACGGAAAACTTTCGCAACGGCCGGGAGATGGACCACTCGAACACAACCAAGGACGAGTTCCGCTACCAGCAGCGCGGCTATGCGAAGTACGGCGACATCTTCCGCATCTTCGGCTGGCAACCGCTGCGCGACTTCTATCGCAACGAGCACCTCGACTTCATGAGCCGCGCCCCCTCCGACGGGCTCAGCGAAGTCGACAGTCGCATCCTACGCCTCTCGATCGCAGCCGGTGCAGACCTCACGCCCCTGATTCACTTCTGGGGCGTCCATCCTGTCGACCGAAGTGCGCTCGCGAAAGCGATGAGCGACCGCAAGCTCAAGGCGTCGAATGACGTTCGCGCCCACATCGAGCGCTACAAAGGGATCGCCCCGAAGAACAATGCCGATTTCAACGCTCACTATGAGCGCGTGTACCCGGGTCGACCCGCGGGCGGCCACCCCGACTACGGGACGGGGTGGTACAACGCATGGCGCGATGTGTTCAATGAGTCGCACGGGGCGCAGATTCAGAACCAAATTCAGGCGCTGCTCGATCTGTACTACCCGTGACCCGTTGTGGATGGTCGCCGCTAGAGAGCCGAATGCGTCGAGCTGCACCACGACGGTTCGGCCCACGACGTGTGGGACCTCGCCACAGCTGGCCGGAGGATCCACGCACGGCGTCGCCACCCGAGCTACGCGGTCGTGCTGAGCTTGCCGCAGATCTCGCAGTAGGCCTGCGGCGCTTTGGCAGACGTGACAGACTAACGCGCCTTCCCACTCCCCACCTTCCCCCTAGGTGCCATGCCGCCGCGTTCATCTCTTTTCGCTGAGGGGATCGCCCTCGCCGCCCTTACGGTCCTGGTCTACGGGTGCGCCTCTTCGACGCAGCCCTCCGAATCGATCGACGGGCGCAGCGATGCGATCGTGTACGGCCGAGACGACCGCGTCGATGCGCGAGATTTCCATGACCGCGACTGGGCCGAGCGCGCGATGGGATTCACGGCCGCCGTCGTCTCGTCGTCGCAGCTTTACGATCCGGTGGACGGCATGTTCACGTTGGGCGGTAGCGCGCTTCGTGATCATGAGCCGGGCTGGGAGCGGGCAAGCGTGTGCGACGACGCGCGGTTCGCCGACGAGCCGACCTCGGCCAGCTGCAACGCCGCGCTCATCGCCCCCGACTTGGTGCTCACCGCTGCGCACTGCATCTCGGAGGCGAACTGTGCGCAGAAGGCGTTCGTCTTCGACTACCGTATGCCCCAAGCGGCCTCGCGGAAGATTCCTGCGAGCTCAGTCTTCCGTTGCGCGAAGGTGCTCACACGAGACTTCGCAGGCGATGCGGACTACGCGATCGTGCGCCTGGACGCCAAGGCGGAGGGACGTGCCATCGCTCCTGTCGCGCGCGCACCGTTGCCCATGTTCGCCGGGGATGGCCTGCTGATCTCTGGATTTCCCATCGGCCTCCCGCACAAGATCGACGGCGAGGTGCGTGTCGTCGATCCGCGCCCGGGGCAGATCGACTTTACGTGTCGTGGTGACATTTTCGGTGGCAACTCCGGATCCGGGGTGTTCTTGGATGCAGGCGAGCGTCCTCTGGTGGGCATCCTCGTGCGTGGCGTCAACGCGCCTGACTTCAGCTTCGACGAGCGGCGTGGCTGCTACCACATGTGGCGAGCAAGCGATGA
>CAYNOM010000483.1:0-5466 GCA_964398415.1 uncultured Polyangiales bacterium
AAGGGCGGGACCTCGCTCTACACCGATTGGCTGTCGACGACCGCAGCGCGCCGCACGGGAAGGTCCGTCGGGCCGCTCTTCACGAAGCTCCGGGAGCGGATCGTGTCTCTGCGCGCGAGCCCCGCGAGCGTCAACCCGAGCTGCACGAGTCAGGCCTGCCGATGGGCGGCGTTCGTGTGGTTCCAGGGGGAAAACGACACCTTCGACGCGCCGTACGCGCAGGCGTACGAGCAGAACCTGAGGGACCTTGTCGCCGACGTTCGCGCCGAGATCGGTGTCCCTACGCTGCCGGTCATCGTGGTGGAGATCGGCGCGTGGGCGAAATCGATGGCCCATGGAGCGACGGTCACGCGCGCGCAGCAGACGGTGGTCGCCAGCGACCCTCACGCACGACTCGTCACGACCGACGATCTGAGCGGCTTCTACCACTACGATCCCGCGGCGCAGCTGATCATCGGGGAACGCGTCGCGAACGCGCTCAGGCCTATGCTTAGCGGTGGACAACCCCCGCCCCCGCCTCCGCCGCCCAGCGGCGGCCAGAAGTGCGCCGAGGCTAAGGAAGGCAGCTCCGCCGCGCTGTCATGCCCGAGCGCTCAGGTGATCCGCTCCATCACCTTCGCCAGTTACGGCACGCCGAATGGCGCTTGTCCAAGCGTCTCGACTAGCGCATGCCACGCGCCAGCCACGAAAAATAAGGTCGAGGCGGCGTGCTTGAACAAGGCATCCTGCCGGCTGGACGCGACCAACGGAGTGTTCGGCGATCCGTGCGCGGGCACTCCGAAGCGCCTCGTCGTCTCATACTTTTGCGATGCCAACGGTGGATGAGGCGAAGCGAGCCCCATTCCACCGACATGAATGCCAATGAGCCCCACCGCGCCGATCAGCCCTTGGCTGAGAGGTGGCGGGCCCGTTCACGCACGACAATGCGAGGGAGCGACCATGAAGTCTGATATTCGAAGATCAACATTGGCCTCTTGGTTGTGTCTGCTCCTCAGCTCGAGCTGCGCGATGGAGGTCGAGCCGGACGAAGCCGGCTGGGACGGCGGCGTGTCCGACCTCGCCGACAAGGCCAGCTCCACGACCTACCAGGCCGAGGACCACACGTTCCAGAGTGGCTGCCAGAAGAGCACGAAGCACGCCGGCTACACAGGCGCTGGCTTCATGGACTTCGGTGGCAATGGCTCTCTGCTCGAGTGGAACAGCGTACACGCCGCGGTCGCTGGGCAGCACACCCTCACGTTTCGCTACGCCAACGGCAGCTCGGGCGCTCGGCAGGCTGCGGTCAGCATCAACGACGCGAGCCCGGTCGGCAACGTGGCCTTCGCCTCCACGGGTGGCTGGGAGAAGTGGTCCAAAATCTCGCTGCAGGTCGTGCTCAAGGCGGGCACGAACAAGATCCGAGTCACGGCCAACACCGGTAGCGGAGGTCCGAACCTCGATGCCATGGACCTTACGTCCAGCGTCACGTCGGAGGGCCGTTGCGCCACCGCAAATGAGGGAACGAACGCCACGCTCTCGTGTGCGAGCGGGCAGGTCATCGCCGCCGTCAGCTTCGCCAGCTACGGCAACTTCACGGGGTCTTGCCCGAGCCTCTCGAAAGGCAGCTGTCACGCCGCGAGCTCGCAGAGCAAGGTCGAGGCCCAGTGCCTGAACAAGGCCTCCTGCATCGTAGCGGCCAACAACGCGAGCTTCGGCGATCCCTGCGCCGGCGTTCCGAAGAGGCTCGGCGTGACCTACACGTGCAAGAGCAGCGGGACTCCACCCCCGCCTCCGCCGCCCAGCGGCGGCCCGAAGTGCGCCGAGGCCAAGGAGGGTGGCGCCGCGACGTTGTCATGCCCGAGCGCTCAGGTGATCCGCTCCATCGCCTTCGCTAGTTACGGCACGCCAACGGGCGCTTGTCCAAGCTTCTCGACCACCGCGTGCCATGCATCGAGCGCAAAAAGTAAGGTCGAGGCGGCCTGCCTGAACCAAGCATCCTGCAGGCTGGATGCGAACAATGGTGTGTTCGGCGATCCGTGCGAGGGCACTGCGAAGCGCCTCGTCGTCTCCTACTCCTGCGGTGGCGGTGGCGGTGACGGTGGCGGTGGCGGTGGTAGTGGTGGCTCGGGGACGGGGACTGATCGGCAGACCCTTCAGTACTACGGCAGCGTCGCGCCGTCGTCGCTCGGCCCCACGCCCAGCCACACCCTCGTCGACACCAACCGCGAGTTCTTCGGCGGAACGGACGGGATCTCCCATGAGCCGACGGCCGCACAAGGCGCGGGCAAGTTCATCTTCAATCGCATCTACCGGGCGTCGAAGCACGGCGTTGGGTTCGGAGAGCAGTACGGGATCTATCATTGGTGGCTCGGGTCCTACGGGTCCAACTCCATCGAGGGGGGGATCTGGGTCAACCCCTACGTCGCGGGTCCGCACTACTACCCGACCTTGCACATCGCGGGCGTGGGCGATCCGTACCACACGTGCACCGACGTCCAGTTCGGCAGCGGCATGGGGTCAGCGTTCATTGGCGACCGGTGGCTCGCGATGATCCAGATCTCGAACCGAGTGCTCACGGTACCTGGCGCGAACATCGCCTTCGACAAGGATCAGCCCCCCTACGAAGAAGACAACGGCATGTGGCTAGGCTGGGGCTGGACGTACCTGAACCTCGCCCACCCGCGCGGCTACAAGTACTGGATGAGCTTCATCGAGTCCTACGACTACCAGGGGCCCGTCAACGGCTACGTGCCCGAGTTCTTCAACTGGGTCGATCCGAAGCGGATCCAGAACGGCTCCTACCAGGAGAAGCGGCGGACGATGTCGCCGTTCGGGACCTTCGCTACCATCGGCTCGAATCCTGACGCGAGCGTCGCCAACGAGCAGTACACGCACGCGATGCACGTGAGAGACGACATCTACTACGTGCCCGTGCCGCGCATGCCGAGCCACAAGACGCGCGAGTACGTCGTCGCGCACCCCCAAGGGATCGAGTCACAGGCGATGGAAGCCTACTCGAACGCGCTCCGCTCCAACGTCAGCTTCGACACGCTGATCAAGACGCAGTTCAAGCGCTTCAACGGAACCTTCAGCAGCACCCACTCCCAGTTCAAGATCCACGAGACGATCGGCGGACGAGAGCACCTCACGGTGGTCAGGCCTAGCTACCGCACTGGCTATGACGCGTTCAAGGGGTTCATCGAGTGGTCGAGCCTCTCCGCCGCGAGCCAGAACGGCTATCAATACGTGCGCAAGCTGAGCACGAGGTGGCCGGTCGAGGCGGGCGCCTCCGATGAGTACAAGAATCACCCGAACCTCTACACGAGCACCCCGATCGCGCCTCCGGACAACGTACAGCGAGTGCCCCGCGTGGATCTGAAGTTCTTCAGCTACAAAGAGCGCAACACCGCCCACCCCGACTTCGCGAACTGGAACACGAGCGGCAAGACGAGGTACACCGTCAAGCTGCAGAACGGCGCCACGGCGACCTACGTCTGGTTCAAGTTCATCGACCAGCCCGCCTTCAAGACGGCCCGCCAAAACTGGCCGCAGGTTTACACCGAGAGCTATCTGCAGCGGCTGCAGACGTACATCGAGTCGCTGCATCGCCGGGTCCGCGAGCGCTCGAAGGTCAATCCATCAGAGCCGGTGTTCATCAACTATCGAAACCCGAGCGATCCGAGCCGCTTCGATCCGCACCTCGTCCGCCTCGATCCGGGGCAGGTCGTCGTGCCGCCCGCCGGCTTCGAGGTAGGCTACGTCCCGGTGATCATCAGCGTGGTCCACCCGAGCGAGTACAGCGCCAATGGCAGCGGCCGCAACGAGGCTCCCGACCCGACGTGCACCAACGCCCGCTGGACCAACACGTACCACCCGGACATCCCGTAAGCTCTCTCGTGACCTTTCATCTAGTATGATGTGCATCGCGTGAAGTGTCAGATGGTCCTTGACAGTAATGTTCATGAAGACCATCTCGAAGATCGCAGGCACCCTAGAGCCATACGTTCTGACAATTCGGGATCGGCGACTCAGACGTAGCGCTGCTGCCGCTCTCATGGCTCTGAGTTTGTTCGCTTGTAGCGAACAAGGCGCTCTGGAAGGCGCGCCCTCCTCGGAGGAGCTCGAGGACGGCGGCGTGGATCTTCTGGACAAAGCGGGAGCGCCACGGGCTTGCACCGCCAGCAACTACGACCCCTTCACCACGACCGGCAGTCTGTGCGGGGGCCTCGGGGGGCTGCAGCCCGGAAGCTCCTCGAGTTGTCAGGAACAGATTTGTTGGGCGCAGAGCTTGACCTATCAGGAGGCGAAAGCACCGGCAACGCACTTCTACACATCTGGCTGCCGGTGTGTGAAGCCGATCGAGGGCAAGTTCCCCCACCTTACAGCGGTCAAGGACTCCGGCGTCGTGGCGAACTTATGCGGAAAGGACCTTACCTTCATTGGGGACGCAAAGATGGTCGTCTCGACGCCATACGGGAAGCACAACTGTCTCGGTCTCATCCAGGCGCTCAAGGTGGGCGCGTTCCCTGCCACGATGACGCGACAGATCATCGACGCCGCTCGCCCGGTGTGTTGTACCAAGGACCAGCCGCCACCTCCGCCACCTCCGCCACCTCCGCCACCTCCGCCGCCCAGCGCCTGCGCGGGTGCCGTATGCGACAGAGCGGGCAACCTCCGATGCAGCCCGCTGGATGTCCTGAACGTCGATTTCTACAGGAGCAAGTACGCAGACCTTCGCGCAGCGTTCGGCAGCGACGTCGCGGCCCTGAAGCGACACTACTTGAACAGCGGCATCAGAGAGGGGCGCCAGCCCAATGCGTTCTTCTCGCCCAAGACGTACCTGGCGGTGAACCCAGACGTGGCGAGAGCGTACGGAAGCACGAACTACAAGGGCGCGCTGAATCACTGGATCACCTACGGAATGCGAGAGTGCCGTAGGTTGAAGTGAAGGCGCCAGTGCAAGCCAGGGCGAGCTCCTCACGCTTCGTGTTCGCTCAGCGAGATCCCAGGAGCTTCACCATCGCCTGGCCCATGCCGTTCCCGATCAGCACGTAGGTCTCTGCGTTGCGGTTCCAGTGATAGCCCTGATCCGCTGGCGACTGGGCAACGTCGCGCCAGTAGTCGCGAGTGTCGACCGCAGAGACCCTACCGCGGCGCAGTCTGGCACCGCTTGGAACCGCTAGCTGCGCCGTCATGAGCGCGAGAGCGCGCGGGTGGGTCTCGGTCCATCCAGTCATGCCGGTCGTTCCGATGACGAACGGCATCTCCGTCGCGCCGAGAGCCGCGCGCAGATCGTTGATCAGGTGCACGCAGTTGGTCTGGTACGAATCCACGGCAGCCTGATTGACCCGGTCGTTCCACCCCTGGTGCCAAGCGAAGCCGGCGATGTCGTACCCCTGACCTTGGTAGCTTGGCATGTACTGCTTGAGATTGCTGAGGACCTGGCGCACCCGTTCGACGAGGAGGGTGTACGAGGGGCCCACCGTG
>CAYNOM010000484.1:0-5463 GCA_964398415.1 uncultured Polyangiales bacterium
ACCACCAGCATCGGGCCGAGCGTGACCCAGTTGGTCAACGCCCGCGGCGCGCTCAGGTCGCGCGCGATGTGGGGCAGCGCGATGGTCAGTATGGTGAGGGTCAGGTTCGAGCCGAAGATGCCCCACAGGGTGACGACCAACGCAAAGCGTGCGCTGCGCGCGTCGCCATCCGTGGGGGTCGGGCTCGTGTCTGACGCTTCGATGCGGAGAGGGTAGTTCCCGCGACGCTCTGCGGCGAGCCTCGAACCCGCGAACACGCTATAGCGAGTCGCCTGACGAGGGGGCGACGATGAGCGCACGAGAAGCGGTTCGCTGGGAAAAACACGGTCGCGTGGCCCACGTGTGGCTGTGCAACCCGCAGAAGCGCAACGCCATGGGGCCTGCGCTGTGGCAAGAGCTGCCCGAGGTGATGCGTGAGGTCTCCGCCGACGAGGAGCTCGGGGCCGTGGCCCTGTGCGCAGAGGGGCCCGCTTACACCGTGGGGCTCGACCTCAAAGCGATGATGGGCACGATCACGCCGAGCGGGAGTCAGATCGACACCCGAAAGCGCCTCTTGTCCGAGATCAAGCGTTTGCAGGCGTCGATCAGCAGTGTGGCCGATTGCTCGCTACCGGTCGTCACGGCTTTACATGGTTACTGCCTCGGCGGTGGCGTCGACCTGGCGTCGGCGTGCGACGTGCGCGTGGCTGCCCAAGACCTCGTGCTCAGCGTGCGCGAGATCAAGCTGGCCATGGTGGCTGACGTGGGCACGCTGCAGCGCCTGCCGCGCATCATCTCGGCGGGGCACATGGCCGAGCTCGCCTACACGGGCAAGGACATCGACGCCGCGCGGGCCCAGCGCATCGGCCTCGTCAACGACGTCTACGAGACGCCCGAGGCGGCCATCAAGGCGGCGCAGGCGCTCGCGGGCGAGATGGCCGAAAACTCTCCGCTCGTGCTGCGGGGGATCAAGAAGGTGCTCCGCTACAGCATGGAGCACAGCATCGAAGAAGGGCTCGAGTACGTCGCCATGCACAACGCGACGTTTCTCTATTCCGACGATCTGGGTGAGGCGGTGCAGGCGTTCATGCAGAAGCGCCCTGCGAACTTCAAGGGCCGATGAATGGACAACGTTCAACAGCGGGTCGCGGTCGTCACGGGCGCGAATCGCGGCATCGGGTTCGAGATCGCACGGCAGCTTTCACAACGTGGTGTGCACGTGGTGATGACGGCGCGCAACCCTCAGCAGGGTCAGCAGGCGCTGGAGCGCCTGAAGCTGCAGGGCCTCGTCGCCTCGTTTTTCGCGCTCGATGTGACGAGCGATGAGAGCGCCTCGGCGCTCGCCGAGCACCTGCAGAAGACCCACGGTCGCCTCGATATCCTCGTCAACAACGCAGGCGTCGCGCTCGACAAGTGGGTGCCTGCGCTCGACGTCTCGATGGACGTGTTCAAGCAGACCTACGAGACCAACGTCTTTGGCGTGATGCGCGTGTGCAAGGCGCTCGTGCCTTTGATGAAGAAGGGCGGCTACGGACGCGTGGTCAATCTCTCGTCAAACCTTGGCTCGCTCGAGAAAATGGGCGGCTTTACCATCGCCTATCGCAGCTCGAAGACCGCGCTCAACGCCATCACGCGCGTGCTCGCGATGGAGCTCAAGCACGACGACATCCTCGTCAATGCCATGTGTCCGGGCTGGGTGAAGACCGAGCTCGGGGGTGACGATGCGCCCCGTACGCCGGAAGAGGCCGCCGACACGGCCATCTGGCTTGCCACCTTGCCGTCGGGCGGACCGACGGGAGGCTTTTTCCAAGACCGTAAGCCCTTTCCGTTCTGAGCCCATGGCCGACCGCATCTTCGTCACCCGTAGGCTCGTCGGAGACGCCCTCGAGCGCTTGGCTCAGCACGCTCTGGTCGATCTCTGGGAGGGTGAGGGGCAGCCTTCGCCCGAGGTGCTGCGTGCGCGTGCGCGCGAAGCTGATGGGCTGCTTTGTCTTCTGACCGATCGCATCGACTCAGACCTGATTTCGGCCTGCCCCAAGCTGCGCGCGGTGGCGAGCTGCTCGGTGGGGCTCGACCACGTCGACGTGGCGGCGCTGACGGCGCGCAAGATCGCCCTCGGCTACACGCCGTCGGTGCTCGTCGAGACCACGGCCGATCTGGCGTTTGCCCTGCTGCTCGCTGCCGCGCGACGCATCGTGGAAGCCGACCGCTTCGTGCGTGAGGGGCAGTGGACACAGGCACGCAAGTGGGAGCCCGACATGCTGGTCGGACGCGATCTCAGCGGCGCGACGCTCGGCATCCTCGGCCTTGGAGAGATCGGCAAGGCCGTCGCAAGGCGCGCCCAGGGCTTTGGCATGCGCATCATCTCGTTCACGCGCTCGGGTCGCACGCTGCCTTTCGTGCAGGCCGTGTCGTTCGAGGCGTTGCTGGAGCAGTCGGACTTCGTCAGCATCCACGTGGCGCTCACGCCCGACACGCGAAACCTGCTCGACGCCCGCGCCATCGCTCGCATGAAGCCCGGCGCCGTGCTGGTCAACACCGCGCGCGGCGGCATCGTCGACGAGGTTGCGCTCGCCGAAGCGCTCTCGGAGGGACGTCTCGGCGCGGCAGGTCTCGATGTCTTCGAGCGCGAGCCCTTGCTGCTCGACCACCCGCTGCTCCGCCTGTCGAACGTGGTGGTGGCGCCGCACATCGGTAGCGCGTCCATCGCCACGCGCAGCAAGATGGCGTCCCTCAGCGTCGACAACCTGATCGCGGCGCTTTCGGGGCAACGCATGCCCCACTGCGCCAATCCTTCCGTCTACGAGTGACGGCGAGGTCGAAGCTCAAAGCACGCTGTCGACCTGGGTCACGCGCAGGGGCGCCGTGCCACCGATCACGACCTTGCCGCGCTCGGTCTCGAGCTGGATGACCACGCGCGTGTCGACGGTGCGTCCGATCTCGAACGTGACCGGGTTCTTCGACTCGAGCGTGCCTTCGATCTTCTGCTCGCTGCCGTCGGCCAGCACTTCGACGAGCGTCCAGCCGGGGCGCAGGAACAGGCTGTAGTAGCCGCCAGGCAGGGTGGTCACCAGCGCGTCGTGCTCGGGTCCGCGAGCGTCGCGCTCGGTCAGCGTGAACATGGCGGAGCCCGACACATCGAAGGAGGCGCCGCGCAGGCGATAGCTCTTACCGTCTTCGCCCTGGCCGGTGAGCGGGACGTGCAGCGCACCCGTGACCTCGACGGCGGCGAAACCCTCCTCAGCGGAGGACAAGTCGTCGACGCAGCCGACGACGCTCAGGGCGCAAAGGGCAAGAATCAAGAAACGCATGACGATCTCCAGGGGGGATGGAGCAACCGGGGTGCAAGTCGAATAGCAGGGCGTTTTGCTGCCGAAAAGGCCTACATGGACGTGTGGCCGCCCAGGCCTCGCGGAGTTGTTTGTAAGTATTTGAAATTGTGTGCTTATTGGGGATGGTAAGCCGGCCCGCGAAAGCGTGCTTTTGGGCTGCGGGCTGGCCCTTTTGGTGCGTGCACCCACAAGGGCATTGCGGCTTTGCTCAACACGGGCGAAAGGTGCGCGTCGCCCGCGAGGTGCGTACGCCGGGCCACACGGGCGTGGGGCCCGTGCCGCGCTCGTCACATCGAAAGCAGCGTGACGTCGGCGGTTTTCGGTCGGTATGCGGGTTGCTAACCTGCGTCCGACATGAAGCTCCGAACACTGCGTCCGTTCGCTCTCGCGCCGGCGTGCATCGCGCTTGGGTTCTGGCTCACTTGGGCAAGCTGTGGAGCGCCCAAGCAGCCCTCCGTGCTGCCCGCGGAAGGGGGCGAAGGCAGTCTCGCCATCGGGGCGCGGGAGGCGCGACGCGGGCCCCTTCCGAGCGGACCCGTCCAGGTCACCCACCGCGCGCCGAGTGGCGTGGCCGAGGCTGATAGCGAGATCGTCTTCGCCTTCGACCGACCGATGGTCGCGCTCGGCACGGACACGCGCGCGGCCGCGCTGCTCGTGGTCTCGCCGGCGGTGCCGCTCGAAGCGCGTTGGGTGGGCTCCCAGACGCTCGTGGCGCGCTCGCCGGGGGGCTTTGCCATGTCGACGGCCTATCGCGTGCAGCTGGCCGCGTCGTTGCGCGCGCTCGATGGCTCAGCGCTCGCCGAGGCGGTCGAGCTCTCGTTTCAGACGCCCGCGCCGCGTGTCGTGCGCACCGAGCCTGTGGCCCGGGCAGACCACGAAAGCCCCTCCCGCAACATCGATTTGTCCTTCAATCAGCCCGTGAGCCCGCAGGCGCTTTCGGCTTCGGCGCGCCTGTCGGAGCAGACCGCGCAGGGCATCGAGCGCGCGCTGCGCTTCGAGGTGCTGCGACCCGACGCTGCCGATCCGAGAAGACTGCGTGTGCGGCCACTCGACAGCTTTCTGAAAGGCTCGCGCGTGACGCTGCACGTGGCGGCTGGGCTCGTCGGCGAAGAGGGGGGCCTCCAAGCGAGCGAGCCCTTCGATCTGCAGTTCAACGTGTACGCCGATTTCAAGCTCGTCACACAGGACGCTTGTGCTTCGTCGAACGGTCGTTGCTCGCCCCAGGGCGGTGCGCTGATTCGGCTCTCGAATCCGGTGAGCGTGCGTGCGCTGCAGAAGGCCGTGCGCATCGAGCCTGCGCCGCTTTCGCCCCTTTCCATCAGCGACTACGACTACCCGAGCGAGTACGTGTATCTCTCGGCACGCCTCGCGCCGAGCACGACCTATCGCGTGCGCCTCAAGGGGCCCCTGAAGGACGTGTTCGGCAACGCCTTCACCGGGCCGCGCGTGCTCACGCTGCGCACCGGGCCCCACGATCCATCTTTGTACTTCGGTGTGGACGGAGATCTCGTGCCGCCCGGCCCTACGACGCTGCCCTTGCGCGTGCGCAACGTGCCCGAGGTGACGGTCGATCTCTATCGCGTGGAGGCCGACCAGGTGGAGGCCATCGCCCTCGGCCGCACCTGGTTGCCGAAGAAGTCGCAACAACGCCTCGAGCTCGTCGGCGCCAGTGGCGATGAGGACAAGAGCCTCGACGTCGACGTGAGCTCCGTGCTGCAGAATCAGAAGGGCGTGATCGTCGCCCATGCCAAGGCCAAGGGGGCGAGCCCCGAGGATGGCTCCACGCGCAGTGTGCTCGCCTTCACCGCGCTTTCGCCGACGCTCAAGGTATGGCCGCGCGGCGGCATGGTGTGGGTGACGCGGCTCGAGGACGCGAAAGCGGTGCGCGGGGCGTCGGTGCGCGTGGTCGATTGCGGCAAGGTGGTCGCGCGGGGGAAGACCGACGGCCAGGGTAGCTTTCGGTTCGAGCGCAGCGAAGGCGAGGATTGCGACACCTTTGCCATCGTCGAGCACGAGGGCGACACGAGCTTCGTGCGCAAGTACGTCGGCCATGGTCCGTGGGAGCTGACCGAACGCGCGAGCTACGGCGGCGAGGGCCGTCACGAGGGCTATCTGTTCTCCGAGCGCGGCGTGTATCGCCCCGGAGATGCGC
>CAYNOM010000485.1:0-5439 GCA_964398415.1 uncultured Polyangiales bacterium
ATCGACGCCGTGATGGAAGCGCAGAAGGACCTCGTCGAGGTCGTGCAGACGTTGCGACAGATCGTGTGTGTGAAGGGCTGAACGTGACGAACGTGATCCACATCGACGGCTCCATCGGCGGCGGCCAGATCCTGCGCAGCTCGCTGTCGCTCAGCGCGCTGACGGGACGCTCCTTCGTGATCGACCAGGTCCGAAAGAAGCGCTCGCGCCCCGGACTGATGCGTCAACACCTCACGGCCGTGCGCGCCGCGGCGCAGATCTGCGATGCCCAGGTGAGCGGCGCCGAGCTTGGCTCCACACGTCTCGAGTTCCGACCGGGTGCCGTGCGGGCGGGCGACCACCAATTCGCCATCAGCACGGCAGGGAGTGCGTGCCTCGTGCTCCAGACCGTGCTGCCGCCGCTCATGGTAGCGCGTGCGCCCTCGAGACTGCATTTCGAAGGCGGGACGCACAACCCGCTCGCTCCACCTTACCCCTTCCTCGACCAGGTGTTCTTTCCCGTGCTCGAACGCATGGGCGTCAGCGTCAGGCGCTCACTCACGCGCCCGGGCTTCTATCCGGCGGGTGGGGGCGTGTTCGACGTGGAGCTCACCCCAACGGTCATGCTTCGTGCCCTCGACCTCCTCGAGCGTGGCGCCTTGCGGCGACTCTCGGCCGAAGCACATGTCTCGAATCTCCCGCATCACATCGCAACCCGTGAGCTCGCGGTCGTGAAGCAGCGCCTGTCGCTCGACGAGGCCGACCTCCAACTGCGCACGCCCGAGGCCCATGGCCCCGGCAACGTGCTGCTCATCGTCACCGAGCACGAGGGCGCGCGCGAGATGGTCGTCGGCTTCGGCGAGCAAGGGGTGAGCGCGGAACGCGTGGCCGAGCGCGCCTGCGTGGCGATGGCCACCTACTTACGCGCCGACGTGCCCGTCGGTGAGCACCTCGCCGATCAGCTGCTCATCCCGTTCGCGATGGCACGCCGTGGCTCGTTCCGAACGCTCGCCTTGAGTGATCACGCGCGCACGAACATCCAGGTGATCGAGCGCTTCCTCGACGTGCGCTTCGACGTGCAGCACGAATCCGATACCGTCGTGCGCGTCACCGTCCGTGAGATCTGAATGTGTTCGGGCGTGAGTTTTCTTCGCTTCACCGCACTTTCTCGTTTGACAAGCGGAAAGAAAGAACATAATCATGGCCAATCATGTTCCCGCTCCTCGTCAGCCTGCCCATCGGACGCACGTCCGTTCGCTTCGTCGAAGCGAACGCGTCGGCCTATCCATGCGCGGGCCTCGAGCAGAGCCGCTTTGCCATGCCGTGCAACGAGCATGAGGGCCGGCTCGATCTCTTGGTGCCACTAGGGCGGTGAATTCGCAGCGTTTCGTACGCTCGAGCCGCCCGCGGAAGTCCGCCGGCGGCTTTTTCGTTTTCGCCCCGTACGTCCCACAAACCCGCGTCACACAATCGAGCTCCCCTGCCGGGAGCAACCAGGACATGACCCAACACCGAGTCACGCCATGACCAAGGCCCATCTCAGATTCGACCTCGTCGCAAGCCAGCGCGAGCCCGACGGATTGCATTGGCGGACGCCAATCAATGGCCATTTCTATCGAGGATCAAATGGACAAGATCCGCGTAGAGAGCCCCGTCGTCTGTCGCAGCGCAGGTGCGCCGTGTAGCCGCTTCACGCGATCGTGATCGCGATTCGAAGGCCGTCTGCACGCCCCTGCAGACGGCCTTCTCGTTTTCGGAGCGGATGAGACTGGTGTCTCGAGTGGCTTGTAAAGCCGCCGCGCTACGCGCGCATGGAGAGTTCGATTCCCTCCCGCTCCACCGATGCGCTCGACGTCATGCACGTCGAGGGCCTTTGACAATCGAAGCAACGAAACGTCTCCGCAGCTCGATGGACGAGCACCCGGCTACGAACCGGGCGGATGGGGGTTCGAATCCTCCCGGAGACGCCATGCGCCTGCGTAGCCCAATCGGCAGAGGCAACGGACTGAGAGTCCGTCGAGTGGAGATTCGAATTCTCCCGCAGGCACGAACGCATTGCACGGTAGCTCAGTTGGTAGAGCGCCGGCCTGTTAAGCCGGAGCGCGTAGGTTCGAGCCCCGCCCGTGCAGCCAATGAACATGCCTCGACAGCTCGAGAGTCGAGCGTCCGGTTGAAGCCCGGAAGATGCTGGTGCGACTCCAGCTCGAGGCACCAACGGAACGTAGCGCAACCAAGCAGCGCGCCTGGTCTGGGCCCAGGAGGTTGTGGGTGCGAATCCCGCCGTTCCGACCAAACGACGCGCGGAGCCCGCCGCGCCGATGCAGAGGTCCCCATGCAAACACTCGTGCTCGATCAAGGTTACCAACCGCAACGAATCGTTCCCTGGCAACGGGCCGTGTGTCTGTTGTTCGTCGGCAAGGCCGAGGTCATCACGGACTACGGCGAGGAGATCAACTCGGTGAGCGTGCGCATGCAGATGCCGGCCGTGGTCCGGCTGACGCGTGCGCCCAAGCGCTACCGACGTGATGTGCGCTTCTCGCGGACGCACGTGCTGATGCGCGACGGCTATCGCTGCCAGTACTGCGGCGCGCAGAAGCGCGGCGACGAGCTCACCTACGATCACGTGTTGCCCCGTTCGCGCGGCGGCGCCACGTGCTGGGAGAACATCGTCGCGGCCTGCCAGCCGTGCAACCTCACGAAGGCCAACCGCACGCCCGCCGAAGCCGGCATGCGGCTCTTGAAGCGTCCGACCAAGCCCACGTGGCTGCCGCTGCGCAGCGTCGCCATGTCGAGCACGGTCCCTGACGCCTGGCGCATGTTCCTCGAAGCGCAAGCTTGAGGCGCGGCGCGCCGCCCATGCCGCGTTGTGCATCCGGTGATGCAGGCCGATTGTCGATCGGTTGAGACGGGTCCGACTCCCGTACGCGGCGCCGCGACGAATGCAGCGAGGACTACACGTTCATCACGTCGAAGTCGTGGGTTCAACTCCCACCGGGGCTACTGTGGCCCCGTAGCTCAGCGGTAGAGCGCGAAAACGTCTTCGCAACTCTCGTCGTCGCACTTCTTCGCTCGACCTCGCGTTGAGCCCACTTTTCGCGGCGAATGCTCGGCGATGACTACATCCGTTAAATGTCCCGTCATCGCCAATTCTCGTCGCCGCACTTCTTTCACTTCCCATTGGAGGTTTCTCATGGCCAACAAGAGTCTGTTCAGATCGCTCGTCGGCAAGCTCGCGCCGAAGACTGACACCATCAACGAGGCGGGCGGTGTCGCGTACGCGCTCGGCGACAAGCACGCGCTCGCGCAGTACGCGGCCACGGGTTGCCTCGGCTCCACGTACTACGCGACCGACGGCGAGCAGCTCGAGCGGGTGCTCGCCCTCGCGGCGCGCGTCGAGCCGCTGTTCCTCGCCAAGGTCGCCGTGTACGCGCGTCAGCGTGGCCACATGAAGGACGCGCCCGCGCTGCTCTGTGCGGTGCTCAGCGCCCGCGACCCCACGTTGCTCGCCGCCATCTTCGACCGCGTGATCGACAACCCGAAGATGCTCCGGACCTTCGTGCAGATCGTTCGCTCGGGCGCCGTGGGTCGCAAGTCCCTCGGTACGCGGCCGAAGAAGCTCGTGAGCGGCTGGCTCGATGCACGCAGCGAGAGCGCGCTCTTCACGGGCTCGGTCGGCAACGACCCGTCCCTCGTCGACGTGATCAAGATGGTGCACCCGAAGCCGGCGACGCCCGAGCGCAGCGCGCTGTACGGTTACTTGCTCGGCAAGGCCCACGACTCCGAGCGGCTTCCCGACAACGTGAAGCAGCTCGAGGCGTTCAAGCGGGACAAGGCCGGCCCCGTGCCGGACGTGCCGTTCCAGATGCTCACCGCCCTCGATCTCGGTTCACGCGAGTGGACCGACATCGCGCTGCGCTGCAGCTGGCAGACCGCACGCATGAACCTCAACACCTTCGCGCGTCACGGCGTACTGAAGGACGAGGGCGTCGCGAAGCGCGTGGCCGACAAGCTGCGTGATACGCGTGAAATCAAGCGTGCACGGGCCTTGCCGTACCAGCTCTTGATCGCACATCGCAGCGTGGTCGACGGCGTGCCCGCGGTCATCCGCGAGGCGCTGCATGACGCGATGGAGGTGGCGACGGCCAACGTGCCGGCGCTCGAGGGTCGCGTCTGGGTGTGCCCCGACGTCTCGGGCTCCATGAGCTCGCCCGTCACGGGTCACCGTAAGGGCTCGACCAGCGCGGTTCGCTGCGTGGACGTCGCGGCCCTCGTGGCCGCAACGCTGCTGCGCAAGAACCCGGACCTCACGGTGCTTCCGTTCGATACCGACGTGCGCTCGGTGCGTGTGTCGGCCCGCGACAGCGTGCTGACCAACGCCGAGCGGCTCGCGGCGGTGGGCGGTGGTGGCACCACGATCAGCGCACCGCTGCGCAAGCTCAACGCGGAGCGCGCGCCGGGTGACCTCGTGTTCTACGTCTCGGACAACGAGTCGTGGCGCGAGACCATCCATGGTCTGCACACGGGCGTGGGCACGGCGACGATGGCGGAGTGGGCGTGCTTCAAGCAGCGCAACGCGGGCGCGAAGCTCGTCTGCCTCGACATCCAGCCGTACGCGCACACGCAGGCTCCCGATCGCGAGGACATCCTCAACGTCGGTGGCTTCAGCGATCAGGTGTTCGACGTCGTGCACGCGTTCCATGCGGGCGCGGCGCAGCACTGGGTCGACGTGATCGAGGCGGTCGAGGTCAGCGTGTGCTGATCGCGACTCCAAGCACGAGGCCTACGTGCCTTGCGGCACGAGGCTATATGGTGAGCATGGTGTAGTGGTCTGCACGCCTGGTTGTGGCCCAGGCGGTGGTGGGTTCGAATCCCCCTGCTCACCCCGGTTCGCGTCTTCTCACCCGTCGAGGGAGAAGTCGGCGCACGAGCACGCAGCGCTCAGCACGGCAGTGTGAATGCGCTGTGTCTGCGAGTGCGTCCCGTCGAGACCGCGAGCCTGGTCGCGCACTGAAAAGTGCGCGCTTACCCTATCGGTCAGAGGTTCGATTCCTCTCGGCGTCGCAAGACGCTGTAGCTCAGTTGGTTAGAGCAATAGGCACCTGTCTAGACAACAGGATGGGCGAAAGCCCCTCACCCAGGTTTCGTCGGGCGCGCGGCGCCCTACGTGCAAGCGTTCACACGAACGCGAACACGGGGCGCGCGCGGCCCCGCCCACGCACGTGAGCGGTCGAACGCACGAGCCAGCGCGCAGTGCGACTCTCTCCGAGTCGTGCTGAGCGATCGCTCCGGCGCGACACCGCGCACCTGCCGAGGCGACGCCCGCTGCGCTTATCGTGTCACGCATCCCGAGGTCAGCTCCGTGCGCAGCTCCCCTGTGCGCACGCCGTCGCGATCTCGCCACCCGTGACCGCGGCGCTGCGCGTCTGACGAGCCACTTCTTCGCCTCTCCACGAGAGGCGC
>CAYNOM010000486.1:0-4669 GCA_964398415.1 uncultured Polyangiales bacterium
GCAGATGCATCACAAAATAGCCCTGTGCGGCACGATCGCGCGCCGTGCCCGAGGAGGTGCTCCGCGGTGCGATCACGTTGATGCCGGGCGATCAGTTCGTGCGCGTGCGACTCGGCGCTGCACGCGATGTGGCGGCGATGCGCGCCGGGCGGATGCGCCCAGGACACACGGGGATCGTGGAGCGCGTCGGGGCGGACAGCGTGGTGCACACGATCGAGGGCAACACGAATAGCGCGGGATCACGCGAAGGCGATGGCGTGGTTCGGCGGGTGTTGGACGTTGGGGCCGCGGAGGTGGTGGGGTTCGTGCGGTGGCGCATCAAATCGAGGTGAGGACCACAGATCAGGGCCAAAGCATTCGCTACCCTCGGCAGTCGACGAGTCTACACTTGGACCATGTCGAAGGTCGAAGACGACGCCCTGGCGGCAGCCGTCGTGCGAGCGCTCTATCGCGAGTGGAGAACCAGCGCGGACGAAAGTGAATGGGAGCTCCGAGGTGAGGCGGAACGATGACGGAGGCGACGGCTCAGGCAGCCTGCGTTCGCCCTCCTGCGCCGGACAAGTACCCTTGCCCGGCCTGCGGGTTCCTCTCGTTCGATGAACCCGCCGGAAGCTATGAGATATGCTCCATCTGCGACTGGGAGGACGACGCTGTCCAACTCGCGAATCCGGCGTCGCGCGGCGGAGCCAACGGCGAATCTCTGGTGGAAGCTCAGTCGGCGATCCTCCGTGAGCTGGGCATGCATGTACGGAGCGTGAACGGCATCGAGCGCGATTGGTGGTGGCGGCCCGTGTCCGCGGGTGAGCTCGACGAAGCAGACACGCAAGCGCGAGCGAAACATTGGGCGCATCCCGCCACTCAGCAGTACTACTGGCGCGACGGGAGTTTCGGGCTGGGAAACCGTGCTCACGATGCCTGACTACTACGACGGACCGCGATCCGGGCTGGCGGTGCTGCGCGGAGTCGTCCATCACTATGAGTCAGCCTGGGACGACGATGGCGACTGCTTCACGGACGTGTTCTTGTTGCGACCAGTCGATCTCGGGACCGCATGCTTGGCGCTCGAAGACTGGTTCATCTGGTTGCGTTGGGAGCACGCGCACCATCGCGGCGAGGCGGACGCATCCACGCATCCTGTGCTGCCGGCCGAGCTGAGTCGGCATCGACATCTTCACGAGGCGCTACACGGGAGATTGCCTCCAACCGGAGGGGCTATCGTGCGCGCGGCGGCGGAGTTCAGCACGCCGCAGCGGAGGGAAGGCTCGCGCGGATGGAACGGGCTCGCGGCGCGATGGACCGAGCTGGGAGAGCGCAACAGCGGGCCTCATGACGGTAAGGCTGAGGGCTCACCATGATTTCGTGCGAACGGTGTGGAGCGTCCCTCGAGTGCGTCGAGCGACGGGGCCACATGGTTCGGTACCGCTGCTCTCGCTGTGGTACCGAGCTTGCGGGGACCGTCTCCTACGTTCACGAGCTCCCGCGCCCGACATGGGTCACAGTCGCGGTCCGTTGGCAGGGAGCTTCGCCGTCGGCACGCGAGCTCCGAGTGCTGCGGCAGCTGTTCCCGGAGCTCGCGTCACGACCTCTGTCGGCGTTCGCAGCAGAAGGCGGCAGTCAGCCGCTCATGCACATTGGCCGACGCGTGGAGGAGCATGCGAGGGAGCTTCAGGCGACTGCCGCGGGGCAAGGTGTGGCCCTGGTGCTCGTGGTCGAATAGAGGAAGCAGGCGCAACCCTCTGTCATTCCAGCGGAATGAGAATCCGGTGCAGGGTGTTTCGCCCGGGCTGAAATCAGCGACATTGTTCTTAACCGCACCAGATGCTTGACGGAGATGTCGGCATGTGGAACGAAGTACTGAAGATCACTAATGATCCTGTTACAATCGGCCGGCGCATGGCGCTAGAGCAGCTCAAAGCACCACCGATCGAAGAGGTCGTTTGCGGCGTTCAGTTCGCCGCCTTGGAGGACGTCGACCCTTTCCTGGTCGGCACCTACTGGCGGACGAAGCAGAATGAGTTCCCGGGTCGGCAGCTGCATCCCGCGCTTCGCGACAAGCTAGAGTTTCGTTTCCAGGGCGGCGTCGGGCCACTGCGCTGCTGGCTGCTTTCGCCAGACGAGTCGTTGATTCTCCAGATACAGTCCGATCGGGTCTACCAGAACTGGCGTGCGCGCGGTGGGGTGTACCCACGGTTCAGTGATCACGGAGATTCGATGGGACTGTTGAGTCGCTTCCTGCAGGAGCTCACTCAGTTCTCCGAGTTCTGTTGGCAGACTATTGGTGCGAGCCCGCAGGTGTCGGTCATTCAGTTGACGAAGATCGATCACCTTGTTCGTGGAAAGCACTGGTCGAGCTTCGACGATCTTGCGGTCTGCGTGCCCTGGCTTCACGTGTTCAGTGAATTCTCGAAGACCGACAGTCCTGCTCTGGGTATGCGCTTCCAAGAGCAACAGGATGGCGTGGCGCTTTCTGTTTCCCTCGACACCGCGTTGGTGGCTCGCGATAACGGTGCACAGAACATAGTGAAGATGGAGGCAACAGCCCAGAAATCGATAGGGGTTGTGACGAGTGCCACTCTTGGGGAGCTGGTGCCTCACTTCCAAGCGGCGAATCACATGCTCAACGATGTCTTCGGTAGGACAATTCCGCGGGATCAACGTGATCTGCGGTTCTCGGGGGACACATGAACTATGCCTCGCAAGCGACGGGTGACTACGTCTACACGTCCGAGAAGTTCTCGGACGAGGTGGTTGTAATTGGCCCGTTCATCCGAGCCGAGGTCAGCGCGAGCGCCTCTAGTGTCCGACCAACCCAGCAACCCGAAGTTCCTTCGGTGGGCTCGGAGGGCGCCGAGCAGTCGACGGACATGGGGGCGTTCGATATTGCTGTCCCGAGGGCCTTGGCCGAACTTGCAGCAGCCCAACGCTTGCTAGCTCTTTGGCGCTCGAAACCGTGCCTGCCTACGCAGGTGTTCTTGGCTCGCACGACCAGTCTCGCGGACTTGAAGGGGGTCGCCTCGAAGGGTGATCTGGCGTCGCGCCCTTACATTGCCTTGCACGTGATGGGACGTATCGCCGAGATTATCGAAGGAGCTAGGCTTGCAGCGATGGCTGCGGCCCAGAACTACCGTCAATGGGTTGAGATCGCAATCGCAGTCCGACCCGAGGGCCCTTTGCCAAACGCGCCGAGCCGCTTTAGGCGTGATCCGTTGTTCTGCGACGAACCTCCGATCGATCTCGCCGACATCGTCGATCGGCGCGAGGTCGCGGAGTCGCTTCTCGCGGAGGTCTGATGCCCATCTGGGTCTCACCAGCTTCTCGCCACGAGCTGCGCCAAGGCGACCTGCTCCGCGAAGTCATTCTGCACGTGACCAGCGAAACTGGTGAGCCGCAACCACTCGCGTGTGAGTTTGCACTTGTCGTATCCCGCGACTGCGACGCGCTGCGGAGGCAGACCATCATGGTCGCGCCTGTCCGTGCGACAACCCTGCAGGGCATTGGCAAGACTGGCGATCAGTTGCGCAAGGGTCTCAAGGACCTCCGCGATGGTGTTCACAAGCCAAACAGCTTCTACCTTGGAACGATAGACGGTCATCCTGACAGGCGGTTCGTCGCGGCGCTGGACGAGGTCTGTTCGATCAGGCTTCCAAAGGACCGCGCGGAGTGGGTCCGCCAAAAGCTCTGCTGGGCCTTGCAGGACGATTTCCGGGTTGCTCTGCGTCACAGGCTGGCGGATGTCACCAATCGGCCGGGGTTCGATGACTACGACTGGTACTGCACTGAGGATCTCGATCTCTTGATCGGCTTGGCGGACGCTGAGGAGAAGGCGATCGAGGCCCGCATCGCTACCGCGCAGGCCGCACTCGCTACAGCAAGGGCATCTGCACCCGTTGCGGCGCTTACCGACGGTTCTGAGCCCAAGCAGCCCGACTCGAAGACCTTGGAGACTGCACGAACCGATCTTGAGAACCACCGCAAGGGCGCCGACCCTCTTCGCCGGGCTCGCAAGAGCCGCTAGCTCCCTCCAGCTCGTGCGGCGACGGGGGCAGGCACTGGGCGAAGACATGCTACAGCGCACCTAACTTGCTGCGCGATCTCCGGGCCCGCCCTGGGACTGAAAATCCCAGCGTCGCGGGAGCCTGATTTCGGTGCGGGCTCGCGTCGCTGAGGTTTCTCGATCGGCCGCAAACCAGCCGCAACCGGCTCCCACGCCACGCTACGATTGACCGACGCCGGACAACATCGCCGGTAAGCTCGCAGAGGATATGGCGGCTGCCAAGCACGTAAAGTGCTCGCGCCATGGGGTTGAGGGGATCGCCCTAGCGTCGGTCCATGTCGCGACCGCGGTCGACTCGGGAGAACCGGTTGGCTTCTACTGGGGCGACGACGCCGACACCGGACGCCCGGACGCATGGTGCGCAGCGTGCGAGCGGGCGCTGGTAGCACTGGAGGGCGCGAGCAGTGAGCAGTGGTTCGTGAACGCGGATCTCAAGGTCCTGTGCGTCGGCTGCTGGGACGAGGCGAAGGCTGCGCTCTACCGCGGACCTGAGCGCGGACCGCCGCCAACTTAGCGCCAATCTAGGCTTCGGGGCCGACGAAGCGTTTCGGCTCGAGCACGACTTGGCTTCTGGCGCAGGGGGCGACCCGAGGCTTCGTCTTTGCGCTCGAAGAC
>CAYNOM010000486.1:4684-5438 GCA_964398415.1 uncultured Polyangiales bacterium
TCGGTGCATGGCACGACACTCCCGGATGCCCCAACCCGCCTACCAGTTTCTTCCGGAAAATACGTCGGAGTTCCCGCTCGAGGTCGTTGTCGCAGCGAGCGACGGGGGCGCGGACCTGAGCTTCGCGGCTCTTGGTGCCTTGTGCGCCGGAGTGATCGCGTGGTGGGTCTACGTTCGACGTCGACGAACGCGCGAGCGCGACTGAGCGCGGGTCGGGCCGAGACACGCGCGCAGCGCCGACAATAGGGGCTGCGGAGGGTGTCCAACTGCAGAGGCTCCGCAACGCAGATCGCGGCGCTGGCGTCGTTGCGGGCGCGAAGCGGCTCCGCGGGCCCCACCAGCGAGGGAGAGCTCAAGCGGGCCCGAACCTGCCTGGAGACTCGGCAGCTCTCACGATTGAGTACTTCGGCAGATTCCACGAGTGAAGAGCGCCCGAAACCTATGCAGACACCCACGCCCTGACGCCCGTCACCAGTGCCAGAAACAAATCAGCATTCGCCTAATGAAAAAGCTTCGGCGGGCGGCCCCAGCGTGGTGCCCCGAACGAGGGCGGGAGCCGCCCACGACGCCTCGCGCGACCGCCACCAACGGCTGCGCGGCCGACCTGAAACCGCATTCTGTCTCAGTTCTGTCTCAGCCGGGGGTCCCGGCCCGCACCCGACGCGCGGACAGAATCGCTAAGTTACCGAGATCATTCAAGTGCGAGGAACAGGACTTGAACCTGCACACCTTGCGGTACCGGAACCTAAATCCG
>CAYNOM010000487.1:0-5411 GCA_964398415.1 uncultured Polyangiales bacterium
GCTTCAGGCGCCGGGTCGAGATCGTCGAGGGTGAGCTCGTCCGCCGGTTTCTCTTCGCCGGCGGGCGGCAGATCGTCCAGCGTGAGGTCGTCGAGATCGAGACTGTCGAGGTCGTCGAGGCTTCCACCGCCCAAGTCGTCCAGGCCTTGCTCGTCGCCCGCCGCGGGCTCGGGACCTCCAAGCCCCATCTCCTCCTTCGTGAGGTCCTGGCTCGACGACAGCGAGGGCAGGTAGGTCGACAACCAGGGCACGTAGGTCGTGATCACGAGCGACACGACCAGGATGCCAATGAAGGGCATCACGGCGCGATAGACATCGACCATGGGTGTGTTGAAGCGGAAGCTCGAGATGAACAGGTTGAGGCCGACCGGTGGCGTCAGGTAACCGATCTCGAGGTTCAGCAGGAAGACGATGCCGAGGTGGTAAGCATCGACGTTGAAGTGCCGGGCGATCGGGATGATGAGCGGCGCCACCACGAAGATCGCAGAGAAGATGTCCATCAACATGCCGACGATCAGCAAGAAGATGTTGAGGACGAGCAGGAACATCAGCTGCGAGGTGATGAAGGTCTCCATCGCCGCCAAGATCTTCATCGGCACCTGCGCCTGAATCAGGTACGACGTGAAGCCGATCGCCGTGGACAGGATGGCCAAGATGGCGCCCACGAGCGTCATCGACTCGCGGATGATGCGCGGCAGGTCGCGGCGTAGGCTGACCTCGCGGTAGATGAAGACCTCGATCACCAGCACGTAGAGCGCGGTGAAGGCGGAGGCCTCGTGCACACGCAGCTTGCCAGTGGCCATGCCGCCGATGAGCACCACTGGCAGCATCAGCTCCCACTTCGCGATCCAAATCGCCTTCCAAGCATTCGAGAACGTGAAAGGAACGCGATCGATCTTGGCCTTCTTGCCCGTGTAGGCCGCGTAGAGGGACAGGCCCACAACCGTGAGGATGCCCGGCAGAAGGCCCGCGAGGAAGAGCTTGTCGATGAGGACGTTGGCGACGATGCCGTAGAGGATGATGGGCACGGCCGGCGGAAACAGCAGACCGAGCGAGCCGGCGGAGGTCACGAGACCGAGCGAGAAATGCTTCGGGTAGCGCTCGCTGATGAGCGCGGGCATCAAGAGGCCGCCGATGGCGACAATGGTGATGCCGCTACCGCCGGTAAACGTCGTGAAGAACGCGCTCGCGCACAGGCACACGATGGCAAGACCGCCAGGCATCCACCCGAGCAGCGCACGAGACAGCTCGACGAGGCGTCGGGGTGTGCCGCTCTCGGCCATCAGGTAGCCCGAGATGGTGAACAGTGGGATCGTGACGAGTGTCGGCGAGTCAGCGAACTTTTCGCTGAACACGTCGATGGCCACCGACGTGATGGTGCCGCCCTCGCTCGACCCGAACAGGACCATGGAGGCCGAGCCGAAGACCAGGAACAGCGGCGTGCCCAAGATGGCGATGATGACGAAAGCGATGGCGATCAAGGCAGTCATGGATCAGCCACCCTTCTTCGCGCTGCTGTCGATGTCGTGGGCGACCTCGTTGACCGTGCCGGGCAAGCCGTGCTCGCTCGCGTCGTCGTCGATGTCGCCGCGACTCACGCGCACGAAGTCGTTGATGGAAAGACCGAAGTAGCGCGCGCTCATGAACACGAACATCACCGGAACGATCAGCTGAAAGGCCGCGCCGGGCGTCTCCATACGCACGTCGAGCAGACTGAAGCCTGAACGCAGCAGACAGAAAAAGCCGGAGGCGTGGGCACCAGCGTCCTGGAGTTGCGCCGCGCTCGCTTCACACACGTGCAACGACCCCTCGAGCGTCAGGAGGTCGAACTCGGCCGGTCGCTCCTCACCGTTGATCAACACCGCACCCCAAAAGGCACGTGCGAGGTAGAGGCAGATCACGCTGCCGATGATCCCCACCACGCCTCGCAGGATCATGCGCACGCGCGGTGAGACCAACTTCGGCAGCACGTCGATCGCCACGTGTTTGTCGCCGTGCACCGCGAGAGACGCGCCCAGGAAGGCGAGCCACAGCGTGCCCTTCGACAGCACGAAGTCTGCCCAGTCGATCCAGCCGAGCGCCGTATTCGCCCACGTCACGCCGACATTGGTAAGGTTGCGCAGAAACGCCTGGGCAAACGCCACGACGATCATCAGCAACAACATGCCCATGGCGAGCGCTGCCTCGCCTCGGGCGAGTCCATCATTGAAGCGCTTCAACAAGGTACGCCTTCCTTCGTGAAGCCGTAAAGCGGCCGCGAAACGTTACGAGGCCCAGGTGCCACCGCAAGTAGAAATCCGCGAGAAATGCCGCGAATTTCGTGCGGGGCCCTGGGCCAGCCGAAAGCGGGACCGAAGTCCCGAAAGCTCAGGTCACTTTCCTTTTGCGGCTGCCTTGACCTTGTCGAACAGCTCCTGGGTCCAGAGCCGCCCCGTGAGCTGCTTCAGCAGCTTGTCGTTCGCGGTCTCCCACTCCTTCTTCTGGTCGGCAGTGCCAAGCGGATTGAACTCGATCATGCCGCGACCGATCAGGGTCTTGTAGGCATTGGCGTCTTCCTTCATGACCTGCTTGATCAGAAGGTCGTGGGCCTGCTTGCCGGTGTCGAGCAGGATCTTCTGGTGGTCGGGAGCGATGCTCTGGAACACCTCTTCGCGAACCAGCGTGGCGCCCACGATCGCGATGTTTGCATCTGAGCTCATGTGCGTGACGTAGCGAAACCACTGCAAAGCCACCGCTGCGATGGCAGATGCCACCACCGTATCGACCATGCCGGTCTGCAGCGCTGGGAACACCTCGGGGATGCCCAGGGGCACGCCGTTGGCGCCGATGATCTTCATGAACTCCGGAAACGAAGGATCCTCGCGCGGCACCCACGGACGCACGGCCTTGTAGTCGGAGGGCTTGAGAATGGGCTTCTTCGAGAAGATGCGACCAAAACCAGCGTCACCCCAGCCCACGAGACGGAACCCTTCACCACCCTTGCCGGAGCAGGAGGACTTGGCGCAGGCATCCATGAACATCTTCTCGAAGTCGGGGGCGAGCTTCGTGCGCACCTTGCCGAGCTCGTCGTAGTTGTCGAACAGGCCCGGCATCTGGAGGATCGTCGCCGGACGGGCGATCTGGCCAAGGCCAATCGACGTGAGCCCGGCCGCGTCCATCTGCGCGACCTTCATCTTGCGGATCACGTCCTTCTCGTCACCCGCGATGCCGCCCGCGAAGAACTGGAACTCCACGGCGCCGCCCGTCTTCTCTTTGACGGTGTTGCTCCAGGCGCGAAAGACCTTGTCCCAGCTGGAGCCCGTCGGCGCGAGCGAGGCCATGCGAATCTTGGTCGTGTTGCCCGCACTGACGTGCGTGAAGCTCGGCACGGCCACGACACAGCCGATCACGAGCAACGTCCACAAGAGCTTCCGGTTCATCGTTCCATCCTCCGTAGCGGCGGCCTGGCAATAGCCCCACGTTTTTTCGTGACGGCGCAATCTCGCCGTGGCGAAGACGCTACCCATCCAACATCCATTCAAATCCCCGGCGTCGAACACCGGCGCGACGTTCAGAAAAACTCGTTGACCTGGCCCAGGTAGCGAACCGCACGAATGCGCGCGATCTTGTTGTTCAGGCGCACGTCGTTGCCGAGATCACCCGACTCGATGACTTCCTTGAGCAGCGTGACGTACAGCTCGCGGTTCTGAGCGTTGACGGCGTAGATGCGCGCGTAGTTCACCTGGATCATGTGATTTCGGCGCCCCGTGCGCTCGAGCCCCTTCTCGAACCAGACTTTGCCCTTCTCGGGGTCGCCACCCAGCGCAGGCGGAAAGGCCGCCTCCATGCCGCCGAGGAACACGTACGCGCCGCCGTTGAAGTACAAGTCGTCGAGCTCCGCAGCCCGGCTGACGATCGCCTTGGCGACAGGGATATCCGCCAATAAGTCGGGCTGATCGAGGCCCATGTTCACAGCGGCCCCCCACGCCATGCCAGCCCAGAACAGAGGCCCCACGTCGTCCTTCTCGGTGTAATGCTCCTCGAGATAGGCCTTGAGCTCCTCCCCGGTGCCCTTGAGCGCGGCATCGATGCCTGGGTCGCGATTGCGCATCGTGCGCAGCGCGAGATTTCGGGCGCGCATGTAGATCAAGCGGGCGCGATGGCGAAGGTGGTCGGACTTGTCGAAGTCGCCGGCCTTGTAGGCCTCCTCGAAGTCATTTTCGACCCAGCCCACCCCATAACCGACGTACGCCTTGGCCACGTTCAACGCGAGCGCCTCGTTGTCGGGGCTCACCGAGAGCATCGCCTCGAGCTGCATGATCGCGCCTGGGGTCCCGAGCCCAGCGATCTCCCAGTCCCAGAATCCGTCCAATGCGGGAGCCGCCTCCACCAGGAGCGAGGCCGTCTGATTAGCTGCGATTTTGTTCAGGTTGCAGCCGGAAGCCGTGGCAGCCACGCCGATCAGGTAGCCGAAAAGTATGCGTTTCGCTCGGGTCATGGCGGTCATGGTGGGGGGTTGTACGCGCGCCGAGCGAGCGTTGTCAATGGCGTCTTCCCCTATCGGAAATAGCCATCATGGCCAAGCCGAGAGCTGTCCTCGATCACGGGCGCGCATTGGGGTGAGCCGTGCCGCGCAGCTCGAATTTGGGGTAGGCTTTGGGGCAGCTCGCCCGGCGCGGAGCTCATGAAAGGCAGCATGCGAAGGTTGGGTTTTGGTCTCGTCGGCACCGTAGGGTTGCTTCTGCTCTCACTTGGCGTGGCCGCGCAAGCGCGCGCCTCGGTGGTCGAAGCCCTCGACCTAGCCGGTCTGGTGCGCAACGCCGACGTGATCGTCATTGGCCAGGTGGTGGCATCCCAGAGCCACTACGACGAGCACGGCCGCATCGTCACCGACGTGGAGATGCTGGTCGAGTCCCGCGAAAAGGGCGAAGCCAACATGGGGCGCAGCATCGTGGTGCGACGTCTAGGCGGCGTGGTCGGCAACATCGGGATGCGCATCGAGGGCGAGCCTTCTTTGATCGTCGGCGAGCGGACCTTGCTGTTCGGAAAGCGCCTCTCCGACGCGGTGACGTTCCGCAGCGTCGGGCTAGCTCAGGGCGTGATGCGCATCGAAGAACGTGCTGGCGAGCGTTGGGTACGAAGTGCCGAGGCCGGCGCTGCGCTGGTGCGGCGCGCGGGCGGCGGAAAGCTGGAAAAGGCCCGGGTGGCCGTGCCCGAGGCACGCAAGCTGCTGGATCTCCTCACGGAGATTCGCGCCCTCGTGGCAGCTCAGCGCTGAGCACGGATTCGGGTTGAGGCGGCTCCGGAGCTGCAGGGGGAGCGTCCTCGGCCGGTGCGTCATCCTCGGTCGGTGCGTCATCCCCGGTCGGTGAAGCCGCGGCAGCGCCCTCGGCGCGCGCCCTCAGCTCGCGGCGAGAGCGCTCGAGAGCCTC
>CAYNOM010000488.1:0-5406 GCA_964398415.1 uncultured Polyangiales bacterium
GCGGTCTCGTTGACCGGCGCCGGACTCTCGCCCGCGAGCTTCCAGATCACGCCAGCTTCGTCGACGCTGATGGACACGGTCGATGTAGGCGCAACCGGCAGCGAGAGGCAGGCGCTGCGGGTCACCAATCTCGGTGACCTACCCGCTGTTCCTTCCATCCAGCTCAGTTCGAAGGACTTCGGTATCGCGAACGGCTGCCTCGACACAGTCGTTGCTGGCGGCGAGAGCTGCACCGTCTACGCATTTCTGACGCCAGCCACCCCCGGCGCAAAGGAGACGGTCGTGACCGTGACCAACGGGGTAGCCGGCTCCAACAGTGCTCGCGTGACGGGCACGGCACGCTCTATCGTCAACCTGATGGTCTCGGTGTCCGGCAATGGTCAGGGCAGCGTCAGGGCAGCTCCGGGTACTCAGGGCGACGGCATCGAGTGCGGAATGAACTGCAGCGAGAGCTACGTTCGCACGACGCAGGCTCCCGTAGTTACGCTGACTGCCAGCTACGATTCCGCGACGACTAGCGTCAGCTGGGGCGCACCGTGCGTGGGCGCGGGCACCACCTGCGATGTGACGCTCTCAGGTGCCAACACGGCTGTCGAGGTGACCTTTACCAAGAAGCGCGTCGTGCTGAGCGTGTCGGTCGCCTCCGTGGGCGGTGCCCATGGCTCGGTGAGCGGTGGTGGCATCTCATGCCCGGGAACCTGCTCGGTCTCGGTCGACGCGGGTACTAAGCTTACGCTCACGGCAACACCAGGCTCAGGCTACTATTTCCAGGGCTTTGTAGGCGGGGGCTGCGCGAGCGGCGTGCTGGGCTGCACGACGGGCGCCATCGTGGCCACGACCAGCATCACGGCGACCTTCACCAAAGCGAACATGATCTTCGCGACGTCGACCAGGCACTCAGTGCAACAGCTCGCGTCGGCGGGTGGTGGGGACCCAGTGAGCGGCGCTGATGCCTTGTGTCAGGCGCGCGCAGCGGCGAGCCCGTCGTCTGAGGTCAGAGCGCGTACCTTTCGGTCGCTCATCTCGACTCAAGCCAACTCGAAGGGCCTCGACCGCGTGACGAACGCGCGTGGTTGGGTGCGCCCAGACGGGTTGCCGGTGGGTGACGAGGCGAGCTCGTTCTTTGCACCCACCCCAGCCGCTTTCTCGCCGGGCACGAGGGTCTTCTACCCGCCCGCACTGGATGAGTTTGGGGCCCGTGTCGATACCTCCGATGGAACGACCGCCACCCTCGGCAACGGATGCGCTCAATGGACCTCGTCTGCGCGGGCCGATTATCGCGCCGGCGGCCTCCCGACCAGCGGAGGGTACGGCTGGAGCAGCGCCTACGGCTCGCCGTGCGACTACGACTTTCGCCTGTATTGCGTGAGCACCGACTACAACGCGATCGTGACTCCAGGAGTGCGCTCCCCGAGCGCCAAGATCGCTTTCGTCACCAAGGCTGGTTTCTCGCCCGGCGGGTCTCAGGGGCTCAGCAGCGCTGACGCCTTGTGCCAAGCGGAGGCCGATGCCGCTTCGTTCACGGGCGTTTTCAAGGCGTTCCTCGCCTCGACCAATCCAGCCACGACTGCCGCAGGCCGCTTCGCTTCGTCGGGTCCCTGGGTGCGCCCGGACGGCGTTTCCGTGGGCTCCTACGCCGACTTGAACACGAGCGACCTGGGCCTACGCGCCACCATCCAGGTGACTCCCCTGGGCGAGTACGTCGGCAACCGCAACGTTTGGACGGGAGCTTCAAACCCCAAGGACCCGAGCACGGGGCCTTTGACCTGCACCCCTCCCGGTGGGCTGAGTTGGACAGCTTCGAGCGATGCCTCGGGCCGCGTAGGTCTACTGCATTTCACGACAAGGCAGATGATGCACAATTACGACGACACTCCGTGCAATCGAAGCCTGCCTCTCATCTGCTTGCAGCTCTGATGCCCCAGAACGAGTGCGGCGTGTCGTGCGCGGGACAACGCGCCGGGGCGTCCCTACGGTGGGTGATCCAATGATCGAGGCGCTGGTGTTGCTCACCACGCGATCCTCTGGATCGCTCTCGGCAGCTCGTCGGCGAGCGGTCCGGCGATCCGAGCGGCTTCGCGTCTGAGTCGTGAAGGGTTCACGCGCTTCAACACATTACCCAACAGTGCCACCGCGGCGCCCACATGGTGAGCCGGCGGGGAGGGCGCAGGGAAGGGATTTGCCATGCAGCGCCAAAGACTCGACTGGAAACTCCTGGCCTCCGTGGCGTGTGCCGGGACGCTTGCTGCCTGCGCCGCGCCTGACGCCTCTGTGACCCTGGATCCGGGCGATGGCGGCAGCGACGAGTCGAGCTCGCACCCGTACCCGTTCGACATCACCCATCTTTCCGATGGCGGGATCGAAATCATGAAGGGGGCAGACGGGGTCGGGTGCTTGACCTACGAGCCTCCCGAACCAGATGAGGCGCAGGTCGAGAAGGAGATTGCCTACGCGGGCCAGCCCGCAGTCGTGTTCCTCAACCGCCACGGAGGCACCTACTCGCCGGGCGGAGTCGATTCGGCGCGCAACTTGTCGAGCATCGTGCCTCGTCGCACGACGATGCCCCCCTACGAAGGCAGCAGTGCGAGCTGGAATACCATCGTCAGTTGCGTGCGTCGCGCCCTCGCGCGCTACGACGTGCGGGTGACCGATGTGGAGCCGAGCGGCTCGACACGGTACGTGGAGACGGTGATGAGCGGTCTACCATCCCAGGTAGGCCTTCCGTCCAGCGTCGGCGGCGTGTCCCCCGTCCGGTGCACCGGCCTGTTCAATGCCGTGAACTTCGTGTTCACGGAAAAAATGCGAGACGGCGCGCACGAATGCGGCGTCGCGGTCCACGAGATTGGCCACGCGCTGGGTCTGAAGCACCAGGCCTTGTGTAGCGACCCCATGTCCTACTGCCGAGATCGCAGCAGTGCACCTGTGTTCCAGGATCAGAAAGCCCCCTGCGGAACCAGTCCGAATGAGACCGAGTCCTGCGGCTGCAACCGAAGCAGCCAGAATACCCATCGAATCTTGCTCGACAACCTGGGCCCCTCCTCCGGAGGCGGAGGCGACCAGCCGCCGCCCACTGGCGATTGCCACACCGTACCGCCCAACCACTCGGCCTATTGCACGAGCTCTTGCCCATGCACGGCGGGTGAAGGCGACTGCGACAGCGACGCCGAGTGCGCGGGCAGCCTCGTGTGCAAGCAACAGAGCGGCACCGACATCTGCGTCAGCGCTGGTGGCGGTGGTGGCACACAGCCGCCGCCTTCGGCGGGCTGCACGAAGGCCCCGAAGTACGTCTCGAACGGAGGCACCGGCTACGGCGCGTGCGAGGGCGACTGCGATCGCGACAGCGACTGCGCCGGCGGCCTCGTCTGCTTCCAGGCCAACACGGGTGACCGCATCCCGGGATGCCTGGGAACGTCCAAGAGCAATACCGACGTATGCGTCCACCCAAGCTGGACGGTTTGTCGGTGACGGCCACGGAGCGCGGGGCACCGTGACGCGCCGTGACGCGCACGGGGGGTCTGCGAGCGTCAGGGGCGCCACGGTGAGGTGAGGCCGTCGTCGAGGAACGGCCAGTTCGGCTCCAGGGCGCACTGTTCGCGGTGCGAGCACAGGGGCACCGTGCAGAACTCATCCGCGCACTCGCACAGGTCGCGCGTGCACACGTTGCGGTCGTCGCAGGGCGAGGTGCCGGCAGGCAGCGGTGAGCACCCGTCGACCTCTCGCGCTCCACACGACGCGCCCTCACAGGCGCAGCGATAGTCAGGTTCGCATACGTCGTACGAGATCCCTCTCGCGCTGTGGCAGAGGTGGTCTTGGGGCAGGTTGGAGCAGCGGTCGGTCGCTTCGTTGCACTGATCACTGGTGCATGCGATGCCGTCGTCGCATGCGGCTCGCGGCGAAGGCCCGCAGCCCCAGTAGCGGCCCGGTTCGCGGAACGAGTACTCGATGAGCTCCAAGCCTCGACCACGCGCGGCCACGTTCGCCGCGCTGCACACCTCCACACCGTTGCAGAAGTTGCCGTCGTCGCACTGGCTCGGTTCGGGCACCTGGGTGCATGCTGTCGCGGACGCGCACCGGTTGCGCAGGCAGGTGGGCGCCATGGTGTTGTCGTCGGCGGCCGCGGCGTAGCCGTGGCACTGGTAGGGATCGCTCACGTCGGGAGCGCGGGGCAGGGCAGCGCAGCTGCCGTCGTTGCAGCTCAGCTCGCCGCAGCCCCTGGCCACCACGCCACTGCAGCCCTCGACAGGACCGTTCAGTCGCTCGTACTCGCAGCGGCCTTCGTTGGCGATGCACTCCCACGGCAGGCACGGATTGTTGGTTTCGCAGAACGCACCGTAGGGCGCGAGGTGTCGAAACGGAGCGTTGGGGCAGGACACCCTGCCTCCGACGCCGCTCTCGCCAATGCGCGATGGCGCGCGCGCAAGGGCTTCATAGGCGCGCACGGCCTCGGCTCCCCGGGCCTGAAGCTCGCGGTGGAGGCGACAAGACTCGGGCCGAAACGGCTCGTAGCAGGTCTCGATGGTGCAGCCGTTGCCATCGCCGTTGATGCGCTCGCACGGCATCTCGTTGGGAGGCAACGCCGCGACACAGCCCTTGTTCTCATCCCAGGGCGTGGCATCGCGCTCACCACGCGCCGCACCCGCCCAGGCTGCAGCGCGCGGGTCACATCGCTCGGGACCGTTGCACTGACAGCCGTCCCAGGTCTCGGTGCAGAAGTCGTCGCGCAAGAGCACGTAGCAGCCGTTCTCGTCCGGGCCCTCCGCGCGCTGGTCCGGGCCAGGCATGAATGGCTCTGCGCAGCGTGTCTGTTGGCACTCGGCCGTGGACACGCAGCCTCCCCGCCCGTTGTTGGGCGTGTGCTGACATCCTGCGCTGCCGGCGCAGAAGTCGCGTGTGCACGCGATGCGGTCGTCACACATTGCTGTGCCGTTTTCGTCAGTGAGCCCATCACCGTCGTCGTCGATCCCGTTGCAGCGCTCGATGCGCAAGCGTAGCGGCGGAAACAGGCCTTCGCGGCAGCGAGGACACAGCTGGGAGGGCTCCACCCAGGGAAACTCGAGCAGTCGGACGTCGCCAGCTACTCCGACTCTGGGCAGCCAGGCGTAGCGCAGACCCGGCCCACGCAGCACGGCAGCGCTTCCTTTCTGGTCGACCTCGCAAGCAAAGCCGTCCTTGCCCTTTCCTGGGCATGCTAGCTTCCGAACACCTGGCGCATCGCAGGAGGAAACGGGCAGCTTCTTCGGCTCGCCGTCGGCGTCCGTGGTGTAGCAGATGATGGACGTGTCCAGACCCTGGAGCTGGGCTTCTGCCCAGCTCGTTTTCGCCTGGACGCGCACGGCCGAACGACTCTTGTTCATGCGCAGATCTACCTGGGAGAGATCGATCTGCTTCTCGGTTGGAAGGCGCAGG
>CAYNOM010000489.1:0-5401 GCA_964398415.1 uncultured Polyangiales bacterium
AACCTCCGGAGTGCGCGCGCTATTCCGGTGTCGCTTCAGAACTTCGCTTGAAACGGCGAGCGCGCCAGCCGTCAGAGCTCGGCGCGGATACCCAGATTGGGCAGGGAGAGCGGCGGAGCTGATTGGGCCGTGCACTGGCCGAAGAAGCAGTCGGCGTCGAGGTACTCTCTCGCGGCGGTGATGTTGAGCCACTCGAGGTACGCGAGCATGTTGGCGAAGCGGCCCTTCCACATGTACCCGACGCGCGCATCGGCACGCACGAACCAGGGCAAGCGCTGCGCGTAGCGCGGGTTGAGCTGCTCGATCAGGCGTCCCGAGCGCGCCTGCATGCGTCCGCCGATCATGAAGCCCCTTGGCAAGCGCACGCTCGTCACGACGTTGAGCACGTGGCGCACGTCGAAGTCGGGGCTGAATTTGCCGATCACGAGCGGTCCGCTGTCGGCCTCGGCCCAACCGAGCGTGTAACTGATCCAGCCGCTGACGCGCTCCTTCGAGTCGCGCTTCAAGAACAGCTCGACGCCATAGGCCAAAGCAGACGAGAGCGGCGGATCGTCGGGGATGACCGCGTCGCTCACGAGCTCGGGCAAGAGCATGCGGTCGTAGTGGTGCAGAAAGCCCTGGGCCTCGATCGTCATCGATTCGGGCAGGTCGTAAGCTGCGCCCACCTCGGACTGCACAGAGCGCGATAGGCCGTCGGTAACCGCCACGTCGCCGAGGCCGGGCAGGGGCAGCAGAAATACCGTGGGCTGATGGGCCATGCCCAGGGCTGCGTGCAGCGAGAGGTCGTCCGTGGCTTGAGCCTGAAAGCGTGCGCGCGGATCGAAAGCCACGTCGATCTTCGACTCGACGCTCCAGTAGTCGAGTCGCGCGCCCAGCTCGAGCTTCGTGCGCTCGCTGGTGATGAGGTTGGTCTGGGCAAACAGACCGCCCTGGTTGCGCGCTGACGCTTCTGCGATGGGTGGCAGGCGCACCTGGAAGTTGCCCTCGGGGCTGCCGAGCGTGCTGCTCAGGCCACCTTCTTGGCGGTCGACGTTGCCCGTCGATGCGAAGAGATCTCCGCCGAGCTGAATGGCGTGGCCGCCTCGCAGGTTGAGCTTGCTCCACACGCGGGGGCCAAAGGTCACGGCGCGCACACCGAGGGTGTCGCCTATCGCCGATCTGTCGAAGCCGCCGCGCAAGGCGGCAGCCACTTCGCCGCGGGGCAAGCGATGCAAGATGCGCGCTTCGATGCGGTGAAACTCGAGCTGCGTTGCGCCCGTGCGCACCTGCTCGTTGTCTTCGATGCCGGGCAGGGTGAGCGCGTCGTACGATCCGAGCCACACGAGCTCGATGTGATCTCGCTTCGTGATGGGCAGGCGATAGCGTAGTTGGGCATCCCAGTAGTTGAAGCTCGTTCCGTCCTCGACGAGGCCGAGGGCTTGCGAGATGCCGATGGCGAGCTTCGGATACCCGATGCGGGCGCTGGCGGTGACGTCGCCCTTGCCGACGGGGGAGTCGACCCAAGCGTTGACGTCGATCAGGCGCAGCTCGAGCTCTGCGGCGAACTGTCCGAGGGGTGGAAAGCCCTCCGCCAAGAGCAGGCCACCCGCGCGGCGGCCGTACTGGGCTGGAGGCACACCGGCGTAAAAGCGCATCGGGCCCGTGGTGCGCGCGTGGATGACCGCCGGACCGAAAGCGCCGTGGAACAGCTGCGGCAGGGGGATGCCGTCGAAGACATAGCCCTGGGCGGCGGGAGGTGCGCCGCGAATGTAGACGTAGGGCACGCCGCTCGCGATGGGCGTGACGCCCGGCAGGGCATCGACGATGCGCAAGGGATCACCGAACGCGCCTGGCAGGTCGCGCGCTGCGCTCGGCTCGACGCGAAGCACGCCGGGGGTCTTCGCGCGCACGCGCGCACTGGCACCAAACTCTTCGTCGCCTGCGTCGCTCGCGAGCGTGGTTTGGGGCGGGGTGGCAACCGATTGTGCAGCCTCGCGCGGTGAGGGCGCGGTAGCTGCGGGCGTCGTGCTTGCGGGAGCCTCTTCGGACGTCGGCTCTTTGACTTCTGGTGCAGGCACGGTGGGTTCGGTCGGCGTCGGTGCCGAGGCGTCTGCGTCTGGCGCAGGCGCGGGGTAGACGCGATCGACATCAGGTGGCTCGTAACGCAAGAGCCCCTCCTGGGCGCGCGCGCCGTGGGCGAGCAGCAGCACACAGCCGAGCACGAAGGCGCAAAGGCTCCGCGCGGCGCGTGTGGGAGATGGGCGTGCGAGGCGCTCCGTCACAGGGCAGCCAACCACAAAGCGTCACCCGCCTCGCTGGACGTGGTGTAGAGCAGAGCGGGCAGGTTGCCCGCGTTCGCGTAGATGTACGACGTCACCTGTTCGTCGATGGTGGTGCCGAGCTCGCCGCCGATGAGCTGCGCCTCCAGGGTACCCGTGAAGCGCTGCGAGCCGCCGCTCGAGGTGACCGTCGCGTCGCGCACGAAGGAGACGAAGGGCTCGGGGATGGTGAGCGGTACCTCCACCGCCACCCCCGTGATCGGTACCCCGTCGGCTATCACCCGCAGGGAGAGCTTCGGCTGCTCGAGCGCGGCGAGCTGCCCTACGCCACCCTCGACTTCGTGCAGAACGAGCCAGAACAGCTGCGCTGTGCGCACGTCGACGAAGGGCAGGATGCCCGCGACGCCGTACAGAAGCGGCATGAAGGGCGTGCGCGGGTTCCATACGCCAAAGCGCCCATCGGCGTCGGTGCCCACGATCTCGTCGCTGCCGATCACTTGCAGATCGCTGAACAGCGTGGGCTCGACGCGGGTGCGCTCGCCATCGGGAAACGTCACGAAGAGCTGCTGCTCGTTGCCCGCGCGCGCGCGTTCGAAGCGAATGCCCGAGTCTTTCCACTCGCGAAACACGCCGGGCTCGAACGTGACGAAGGTGCCGTTCGTGAGATCGACGCGCACGAGCTGCTGGGCGTCGCAGGGGCTGAAGAACGAGAGCTCGGTGCCGCCGTAGCTCGGGTTGCACGCGTCTTCTGCGATCAGCGTGCTCCGATACTCGGGGGCGACGCTCTCGTAGAGGTTTCCGCCGTCGACGTAGGCGACGCGCAGCTGCGCGAAGGCGGCCTGGGAGAATGCGCTCACGCTCTTTCCGCGCCGGAGCAGCTCGGTGCCGTCGAGTGCGCGCTGAGTCAGCTCACCGTTTTCGATCAGCCAAAATGCCTGGGGCCCCACGGGACGATCGTTTCTGCGCGGTCGACTCACCTGCGCGAAGCGCCCCACGCCGGTGGCGATCACGTTGCCGCGCTCGAGCCACGGATCGTAGAAGGCGAAGGTGCCACGACCGTCACCGAACACGAGCACCTCCCGACCGTCTTCATCGAGCGCGATCTGGTAGACGTCGGCCGCCACGGATACGGTCGTGTCGGTGACGCGGCAGCGTTCGTCGGAGAAGGACAGCGTTCGCGTGTTGTCCTCGGCCACGCGCGCCACGGGCCACAGAAAGCGCGCTGCGAGGTCAGATGCTGAGGGCGTGATCAGCGTACGCGTGCCGAAGGGGACGACGTCCTCGGGAAGCTCGCACAGCGTGCGCGACTGCAGGTCGGCGATCAGCCAGCGCGGTGCTTCGTCGTCGCTGCGCACGGCCGCGAACTGGCTCGCGTCCAACATGGCGACGGTCACGAAGGCGCCGTCAGCGAGCTTCTCCGGGCGCACCGGTCGCGCCGTGGGCTGCCAGCCGCAGGCACCGCTGCAGGCGAGAAGCGCGAGCCATACCGCGAGCAATACCCGAGGCTTGGCGATGAACGAAGGACGCAGGTGCATGCGCGGAATCTACGTTTACACGGGGCGGCCTTGGACACAATGGCGAGCGCGGTGACGGAGCGCAGAGAGCGCCCTTGTGGGGGGGTGAGGCGAGGCTTCACAGTCGGTGGATGAGCCGTTTGCGGATCGAGCAGCGCAGGGGATTTGCCGTCGAAGCCGAGCACGAGGTCGACGCCGTGATCGCCACCGCCCAGGGGCGCGTGCTCGAGCTCGTCGGCGAGGACGTCGTGACGACCTTTCGCAGCGCGGCCAAGCCCTTTCAGCTCGAGGTGAGCTACGGCCTGCTCGGTGCGCGCGAACAGGCGGTTCTCGAGGAGCGCGACCTGGCCATCGGCGCGGCGAGTCATCACGGCGAGCCGGTGCACGTCGAGCACGTGCAGAGCTTGCTCCGCCGCCTCGGTCGCGGCGTCGAGCACCTGTACTGCGGCAGCCACGCGCCGACCCACGCAGAGAGTGCCCGCGCGCTTTTCGCGTCGGGCGCAATGCCGTGCCCGCTGCATCACAACTGCTCCGGCAAGCACGCGTTCATGGCCGCGGCGTGTCACGTGCAGGGCTTCGAGGAGGACTACCGCCCGGCCTCCCATCCGCTGCAACAACGGATCAGCGAGCGCGTGCGCGAGGCGAGCCGTGGAGCTCTCGTAGGCAGTGTCGTCGATGGCTGCGGCTTGCCCTGCTTCGTGTTGCCCTTGAGTGGCATGGCGAGCGCGTGGGCCGAGCTCGCGCGCAGCATGCACGAAGCCCAACACAGCGTGCTCGGACGCATCGGCCTCGCTATGCAGGCCCATCCGCTGCTCATGAGCGGCAGCGACGCGTTCGATGGTTGGCTCACCGCGCACGCGAACGTCGTGGCCAAGGTGGGTGCCCAGGGCCTTCTGTGCATGGCGCTGCCAAGTGAAGGCGTGGGCGTGGCGCTCAAGGTGCGAAGCGGCACCGACGTGGTGCGCCCGGTGGCCGCGCTCGCGCTGCTCGAACGTTACTTCCCCGGGCTTCTGCGCGAGCCCGCGCCGCGCCGCTTCAGCGACGTGACGAACGCAGCGGGCGCGGTGGTCGGCGAGATCGCGGCGCTCACTGCACCGTAATCGAGGAACAGAAGCCGCCCGCACACACGCTCAGCGGGTTGCAGCAGTCGGCCTCCTCGCTGCACCTGTCGCCCTCGTTCGAGCAGATGGCGTCGGGCGGCATGTTGCCGCACTCGAGGGCGCCGCTCGTCGCATTCTGCGTGCAGAAGCCGTTGCAGCACTGATCGCCGCTGTCACACGAGTCGCCATCGCTGCGGCAAGGATCGAGCGCCCAGAAGCCGCGCGAGTTGCCCGCGAGCAGCTCTTGCGACGGGAGGTAGAACGCCGGGTTGCTCGCATCCACGCCAGGCTCGGCGCCGAGATCGATCGCGGCCACCCACAGCTTCTTCGTGGTGATGTTCTGGATCAGATCGACGCCGCGCGGATCGGAGCAGAAGGGCGGGATGGTGGCCACGTTGCCGTACATGCGGCGGCTGACGAAGATCACCCAGGCGTAGCCGCCGGCGGCCACGGGGCTCACCGTGGGCTCGTAGTTGAGGTTCACGTCGTCGGCGTGGTCGGCGGCGATGTCGCCGACATTCGTATTGTC
>CAYNOM010000490.1:0-5384 GCA_964398415.1 uncultured Polyangiales bacterium
GCTCTGGTTGGCCCGCGTCCACCACGAGGGCGGGCGTCGGAACGAGGCGCTCGCGAACCTCGATCCGCGTCACCACCCGCTCCTTGACCGGACCCAGTGTGGCGTAGCCCGCTGCGCCGATGGCAGCCCCCGCGACGAGGCCTGCCGTCCCTGCCAAATCGGCCGCCATCTTGGCGCCCACCATGAGCGTGACTCCCGCGGACGCGCCCGCGCTCACGGCGAGTCGCGACAGCAGGCGGCCCTCCACATCGGGAGCGAGAGGAGGCAGCGCGCGCTCCTGCTCCATGAGCTGCTCCATCCAAGGATCGTAGGGCGGCAGATCATCGGCGCTCATGGCTTCCCTCCTCGATCATGCAGCGAGCGCAGCGCCGCTTGAAGCTCCTGACGTGCGAGACGCAGCCGCGAGTACCCGGTGTTGAGCGGGATGCCGAGAACCGCCACGATGTCAGGCATGGATACGCCGTCGAGATCGTGCAGCACGAGCACGTCACGACGGCTCTCATGCACCGCGGCGAGGGCGAGCTGCACCCAGTCGCGCCGGGTGTTGGCCTGTGCGGCGGCCTCGGGGTTTGAGTCGCTCGTCGCGGCCTCCTCCCAGCCATCTCCGGAGACCTCTCTGCGATGGACGGCGCGGCTGCGGTGGCGCATCGCGACCCGCCACGCAATCCCGTAGAGCCAAGGCTTGAGCGGACGCGTCGCGTCGTAGGTAGGCAAGAGCTTGTGCACCACGAGGAACACGTCATGGGTCACGTCCTCGAGGTCGGCGGCACGCACACCCATGCGACGCAGCGTGTGCCACACGTAGGAAGCCTGCTCACGAAATACACTCTCCAACGCGGTCGACACCGAAGGTGTTTGCGTGTGCCTCGGGGTTTCCGTCATGGCACGCGAAACCCAAAGCCCACTCCCCCCCACACGGCGAGGCGTGGCGTCGTCCAAGCGTCGACGCGATTCACCTCGAGCGCGGCTCTGCGCAACGGTGTGTCCACGCCCGCGCGCAGCTGCAGAAAATGTCGCGGCCAACGCAGCAGTCGGGCGTACAAGAACGCTGACGCCGCGGGCACCCAGCCAACCCTGCGGGCCGGTCGATCGACACCGCTCCCGGAAGCGACGAGGAGACCCTGCGCGCTGCCCGCACAGAAGCCCCAGATCTCGGGGCCAGCGCACAGCACAACGCGTCCCGAGACGGCCGAGGCCTGCACGTGTCCGCCTTGCGCGCCAGCGGCCGTGCCCGGTGCGTCGTAGCGAAGCTCCCCCTCGAGGCTGAGCAACAAGCTCGCGCGCCACCACAAAGAGAGAGCGCCCGCGGGCCGCACGGACGGTACACCTCCATAGCCAACGAGCGCATCGAGCGTCAGCGCGAGCGCGGGCGGTGCAGGATCGATCGCCGCGGCCACGGGTGGCGCTGGCGGCACGACGGGTGCGAGCGGTACGGTCTCGGAGTGCGCTGGCTCGGCAGGTGCAGGGGAGGGTGGAGGTGCAACGGCTTCGGCCTCGCTCCGCGTCAGCGCAAATGGATCGATGGCGACGCTGATCGCCAGGGCGAGCGCACGCGAAAGCTCCTCGCAGTCGCCATGCTCCGAGCCGAGCTCGCGGTGGCCCAAGAACGCGCCGTCTTCGCCGCGCGCGTCGACCGAAGCCAGAAGGCCCTCGCCGTGGCGCTCGATGCGCGCACGCACCTCGATACCCGCGTTGCTCTGAAAGGGGTCGTAGCCGAGTCGCGCGGACACCGCCCGCGTGAGCGACGCCTTACTCGGGCAGCCCAGAAGCTCGGCACCGCGCTCGTACACCAACACGGCCTTTTGCGATTGCGCCGAAACGCCCGAGCTCGCGACCCAAAGGAGCGCGACACAGCTCAGACATGCCGCATAACCGCCCCGCGGAACTCTCGGTCGACGCACGTGCGGATTCTGGCTGAACTTCGCGCCCTCATGCCAGATCGTGCGCTCGACGCGCGCGTCGGGGCCCCTCGGAGCCCTCGCATCGCCTCAGCGCTTCGGCCGCCGCCCCACGCCCCAGATCAGCCAGACGGCGAGCGCCACGATCAGAATCAACCACCAAAACACCCGCAGCTCGCGCGCGGCCAGCTCCACGAACATGAGCGCGCGCGGGAAGAAGCGCACGAGCAACACGAGCACCGCGACCAGCGTGGCGATCGCCAAGAAGGCGCGAAGCCGTGGGCTCACGGAGCCACCCGCGGGGGTGCTCCCAGGGGCAAGAGCATGCCTGCGCCCGTGCTGTGCGCGTCGGCCGGCACCACGAGGGGCGACCTGCCGTTCCAGCGCTCGACGAGCTTCAAGCGCAGAAACACCGGGCTCATGCGCAGCGCTTCACCGCGCACCTTGATCGCGTCGGCCTCGCCGCGCGCGCTGATCACGGCGGTCTCCGCCTCGACCTGGGCCTGCACCTGTGTGAAGCGAGCCTGGGCTGCCTGCTGCTCGGCGACCATCTTGGCTTCGATCGCGCGCTCGAGCTCGGGCGACAGGTGGATGTCGCGCACCACGATGTCTTCCACGCGCAGCATGCCACCGATCTTGTTGCGCGCGGCAGCCAGGGCCTTCTGCTTGATGGTCTCGCGATTCTTGACGACCTGCTCCGCGGTCTGCAGGGCGGTGACCTCCTTGAAGGCCTCCTGCACGCGCGGGGCGATGAGGCTGTCGAAGGGGTCGCCTGCATACTGCTTGTAGATCTCGACGACCGACTTGTCGGGCACACGGTAAAGCACGCGCAGCTCGAGCGTGACCTGCTGCAGATCGGACGAAAAGCAGGCGGCACTGACGCTGCGCGTCTGCTGGCGCACGTTGACCGCGACGATGCTCGTCACGAAAGGCAGCTTGATTCCGAAGCCTTCTGGCAAGAAGGAGGCCTCGGTTTTGCCCAGCGTCACCCTGATGCCGCGTGTGCCGGGCTGCACCACGTAGGTCGACGCGGAGGCGGCGATGACGAGGGCGAAGATCAACAACCCGACGACGATCCAGCGAACGGGGAAGGGCTGGGAATTTCCGCGGTCGGGCTCGGGCGGATCGTCGTAGGACCAGCTCTGATTATGGCGCAGGGACATGGACCCTCAGCTTGGCTTGACGCTCGAGATCGTGAAGGGGCAACACCAGGCCGTCGCCACCACCGACGACGAGGGGCGTGATGCCATCCCACTTGTCGACGATTTGCAGGTCGACGAAGGCCGGGTTCTGTTTCAGTGCATCGCCGCGAATGCGGATGGACTCGGCCTCGCCCTTGGCCTTGATCACGGCCGTGTCGGCCTCGATCTGGGCGCGCTGCTGTAGGTACTTGGACTTCGAAGCTTCCTGCTCCTGCACCATCTTGGCCTCGATCGCTTGCTCGAGCTCCTTGGTGAGCTTGATGTCTTCGATCACGATGTCTTCGACCACGAGCAGCGTGCCGATCTTCTTTCGCACCAGCTCGAGGGCGCTCGCTTTGATCCGCTCGCGGTTTTTCACCACTTGCTCGGCGCTCTGCGAGGCGACCACTTCCTTGAGCGCCTCGTGGACCCGCGGCGCCACCAGCGTCTCGAACACGTCGCCATCGTACCCGCGAAACAGCTTCACCACGGAGCTCTCGGGGATGCGAAACAGGACGCGCAGCGCGATGCGGATCTGCTGTAGGTCCGACGAGTAGCACTCCGCATCGTCCTTCGCCGTCTGTTGGCGAATCGAGATCGGAATGATGGTGGTGACGAAGGGCGCCTTGAAGCCGAAGCCATCAGGTTTGAAGGTCGAGGACACCCTGCCCATCGTGATCTCGACGCCGCGGTAACCCGGCTGCACCACGTAGGTGCCCGACGACGCCATGATCACGCCCGCGAACAGGAGAAGGGCGACTCCGACGAGTCGCGCGATATTCTTAGGACTCATGGATCTGAGGATCCCCCCGCTGGGGCTCGGGTTGAGCCCAGAAGACAAGGCCCTACCACGCATCAATGGCGCAGGCTACGCTCCCACCCGAAGTCTACTCTAGCGGGATAGAGCTGAATGCTGGGCCTGGAGGCCGTGGAAGCCGCGCTAATGCAGCACTCTGCCGCGGAGAAACGTCGCTGGCAGGAGATCGCGCGCCTGCTCATGCAGGTTGAGGGCGAGCGGCTGTGGGAGGGTCACGCGCCGTCCTTCACGGCCTGGCTAAAGGGCATGGCGCTCCGCGCCGACCTTCAAGAATCGGTGTTCTGGCGCTGCCTCAAGGCCGGCCGCATCTACCACGAGCTCACAGGCGGCACGTCGCTCGACGAAGCCGGCGCCACGGTCTCTCCCGAATCGCTCGAGCTGGCCGACAAGATCAGTCGCCATGCCCCCAAGGCAGTCACGCAAGAAATGTTGAGCCGCGCGCTGGGAGGCGAGATCTCACGCGGTGAGCTACGCGAGGTGTGGAGCACCTACAAACCAGCAGCCGGTGGCACCACCGCCCGCGGACGCCTACCGAGCGACGACGAAGCGCGCGAGCAAGCCATCGCCGCGCGCAGGGCGCTCTGGGAGAGCCAGAAGCGCAAACCCGAAAATCGCGGCGAAGTGCGGAGGGCCGAGATGCTGTCGTCGTTTCGGGAGGCGCGCTTTCTGTCTCGCCTCGACCAGGTGCGGGCCGAGCCCCGCGCCCAGCACCTCGGCAAAGGCGTCTCGAGCCTGCTCGTGGTGCGACGCGCCGCCACCCAGCCCGAACGCATCGAGCTCCACGGCCTGTGGACGTGCGTGTCGGCGCCGGAGCTCGCAGACTTCGAATACGAGGCGAAGGGCGGCATCGACTTCATGTGGCTCGCCGTGACGCCCGAGCTCTCAGCCTCGGCAACCTCGAAGGCGCCACGACTCGCCGGTGTGCTCGAGCTGACGAGCGCGCGTGGCCTGCGCGTGGTGCGAGAGGCCGAGCGCCGTCCCGTGCGGGCCGAGGGACGCGTCGCGGTGCTCACCGAGCTCTTGCAGCGCGCCTACCTCTGGCCCTGACAAGGGCCAGCGCCACACTAGACTCGCCTCCCGTGCCCTCGTCCAACCTGCGGGTTTTCGCGTCCAACGCTGCAGCTGGTGTGGCTCTCGCCGCACTCGCTGCATGGACCCTGCTGTCGTTCCTGCCGAGCGGCCTGTGGGAGGACGGCTACTTCTTCATTCGCTATGCGCGCAACACTTGGAACCACGGTGTTGCCGCGTGGAACGTGGCGGATGGGCCAGCCTACGGCATGACATCGCAGGCGTACCAAGCGATCATCACGCTGCTCTATCCGCTCGCCACGCAGCACATGGTCTTCGTCAACAAGGCGGTGGCGGTCGCCGCCTGGTTTTGGGCTGCTGTCGGGGCGCAGCGAGGTCGAGCGGCGGACCCGTGGGCGATCCAGCGCTTCGCGCTGTCGCTGTTCGGGCTGGGCTTGCCCATCGTGATCGCGCACGTGA